>JAYSPO010001173.1:0-1817 GCA_043722015.1 Candidatus Kuenenia sp.
TTCGGTCGCCGAAGCGACCTCACCGTTTGTTGCGGGCTGTCTTTCGACTTCCCACGACTAAGTTCGTGAGCCCTGCGGCTCACGCGCGAATTCAGCTACACTTCATTCCTGGCCGCGAACCAAATAAAAACAATCTACTTTTCTTTCGGTTGATTCATGGCATCGTTCTTCAAATCTTCTCGTCGTGTCGAATTCTGTGAGACGGACATGGCGGGGATCGTGCATTTCTCCAATTTTTACAAGTGGATGGAGCAGTGCGAACACGAGTTCTTTCGTTCGCTGGGACTGTCAATCGTGGCGCATCGGTCGGATGGTTCGACGATTGGCTGGCCCCGCGTTTCGTCTCAGTGCCGTTTTGAATCGCCGGCCCACTATGAAGATGTGCTGGATCTGCTGCTGACGGTGCAGCGGATCGGGGTGAAATCGCTGACGTTTGATGTGGAGTTCACGAATAACGGCCGCAGCGTCGCTCGAGGTACCATGAAGACCGTCTGCTGCATCCTGCGTCCGGGCCAGCCGCTGGAGTCATTGGAGATTCCGGAGGCGTACCGATCGAAGATGGAAGAGTATAGGATTGAGGATTGAGGATTGAGGATTGAGGATTGAGGATTGAGGATTGAGGATTGAGGATTGAGGATTGAGAAAACTATGCCAATTGTATTGCACATGCACAATGTGAGTCGTGCGTTCGAAACGCCGCAAGGTACGCTGACAATTTTGCAGGACGTCAGCCTGCGAGTTGTGTCGGGTACCGCAGTTGCGATTCGCGGGCCGTCCGGTTGCGGTAAGAGCACACTGCTGTACCTGGCCGGGACCCTGGATCAGCCGACATCCGGCTTGATTGAAATCCTGGGTGAAAATCCGTGGCGTCTGAGTTCCGGACGGCTGGCCTCTTTTCGCAATCAGCATATCGGATTCATTTTTCAGGATCATCAACTCTTGCCGCAGTGCAGCGTGCTGGAAAATGTGCTGCTGCCATCACTGGCGGGCTTCGGTTCGGAAGGCAACGTGCGGCAGCGGGCGAATTCACTGCTGGAACGTGTCGGCCTGAAGGATCGATTGCACCACCGGCCAGGTCGATTATCAGGCGGGGAGCGGCAGCGGGTGGCCGTCTGCCGAGCTTTGATTCATCAGCCGTCGCTGTTGCTTGCCGACGAACCGACTGGAAATCTCGATCCGGTCACGGCCGAAGAGATCGGAAACCTGCTGCTGGAAGTTGCCGCAGAAAACGACACGGCCTTGTTGTGCGTCACACACAGCGATGCTCTCGCCGCTGCCTTTCCGCATTCCGTAACGCTCAACAACGGCAGCCTGAAATTCAACGACGAAGCGCTGGCGGGACAGCAGAGTTGACAAATGAGCAATAGCGGGTTTCAAGTTTTTGAGAGTCGATTCTTAACGCTGCGGGGCGATGTGTTCGGTCGAGCGTTGACATGAGTGCGAGTCGCGGAGCGACATCGCCTACGTAGCTCGTCGCTCGTCGCTCCGCGACTGTGATTCACGTCTTCAACTTGATTCACGCAGCGCGGTGCCGATGGTGAAAAGTGTGATTCCCACCAGAAGCGAGATGGGCATCACGATCAGCCGGAAGCCGTAAAACAACTGAAACACAATAATCAGCGGCAGCACGCTCAGCGTCAGCAATTGCAGAAACATACCAAGCAGATGTTTTACCTGTTTCACCAGATTGCCCTTCAGACGTATGTGCCGCGCGCCATGACATGAACCACTGTGATTTCGAAATGTGAGATATCAGCTAGCGTGTGGTCAAGACCAGGAATTTGGCTTGAGTCAGTAGGCCGGACCAAGCGCAGCGC
>JAYSPO010001174.1:0-1478 GCA_043722015.1 Candidatus Kuenenia sp.
GAATTCTTGCGAATCCAGCTACGACGAGCAGTTTTATTCAGGGTTCCAGGTCTCTTTCGTTCCTGTTCCGCGAGAAATCCCATGCGAAACGTGCTCACAAAACTTGACGACATCAACCGCCGCCGATTCGTCGAATACGCGGCGAAATCAACGCTCGGCGTGAGCGTCCTGCCTCTGCTCAACGGCGTTCTCAGCGCCGCTCAGGAGAAAGAAAGAGCCAAAGCTGCCCCCAACGCCATCAAGGGTAAAGCCAGGCGGCTGATTTATCTGTTCATGAACGGAGGCATGACGCATCTGGACACTTTCGACCTGAAACCCGGTCATGAAAATCAGGGCCAGACCAAGCCAATCGCCACCAACGTGGCGGGATTACAGCTCAGCGAATTTCTTCCGACGCTGGCCGGTGTGTTTGACAAGCTTGCTGTCGTCCGATCGATGTACACTCAGACGGGCGATCACGAAGCGGGTGAATACCTGATGCGAACCAGCTACGACCAGATCGCCACCGAGCGGCATCCATCCCTTGGTCCATGGATCCAGAAATTCAAGGGCCGTCAGAATAAATCGCTACCTGACACAGTCCTGATCAGTGCGCCGGCACGTCATCCGGGGGCGGGATTTTTTGATCCGACGTTCAGTCCTCTGCCGATCGGCGATCCGAATCGAGGACTGGAAAACACCAGGCCACCGGAATATCTGACTGCCTCATCGTTTGATAAGCGTCAGGCGCTGATTGATGGTTTTGACCGCAAGTTCCGCGAACGATACCCGCTCCAGAGAGTGAAGCAGTATTCGGATTTTTATACCGAAGCTACCAGTCTGCTGACCAGCGGGGAACTCAAGGCATTTGATCTCAACGAAGAAAAGCCCGAAGACCGCGATCGCTACGGACGTGATGCATTCGGCCAGGGATGTCTGCTGGCTCGCCGCTTGATCGAAAGCAACGTGCAATGCGTGGAAGTCACCTGCGGTGGCTGGGACATGCACAGCAGCATTTACAACGGCGGCACGCTGCCTGCTCGCGCTGGAATCATGGACAAGGCGATGGGGAATCTGATTAAGGATCTGGCGGATCGCAAGTTACTCGATGAAACCCTGATTGTGCTGACGACCGAGTTCGGTCGGTCGCCGGTGATCAACTACAACGCCGGTCGCGATCATCATCCCGCCGTGTTTTCGTCGGTGATGGCGGGTGGCGGAATCAAGGGTGGTCAGTTCTACGGAAAATCGGACGCAGCCGGTCACGCTGTCGAAGAGGACGGCGTCGCTCCGGCAGACTTCAACGCCACAATCGCCACAGCTCTGAATCTGCCACTTGCCGAAATTGTACATTCACCAACCGGTCGGCCATTCAAAGTCGCCCATGATGGCAAAGTCCTGTCAAAGCTGTTGTAGCGATAAAACGCAGTTCGTTGGCACTTTGGATTGCAACGTCACTGGTTGATTTTCGAGTAGGCCGGACCAAGCGCAGCGCCGTT
>JAYSPO010001175.1:0-1990 GCA_043722015.1 Candidatus Kuenenia sp.
TGCTGATACGTATCGTTGACCGCTGGAGTGTATGCGTTGGCTCGGAAGTCAAAGATCTGCCCGAGAGATTCCACACCAATTCCCGCCTGATTGAACAGCAGCGAATTGTCATTGCGCGTGTCCCAGTAACCATTGATACCGTAGATGCGATTCTGGTCTTCTACGAACCAGCGGTAACCGGTTCCCACATTGCTTCCGAATTCTGCGTCGTTGAAAATCAATCCACGAAAGTCTCCGAACCACATGGTGGAATCAGATTCGGCGGACAGCGGCAGAAACCAGTCAAGAGAACTGTAGCCGCTCGTGTGTCCAACTCCCGCCCCGGCCACATGACGTGCGGAGATACGCGTCAAGTACGGATCCGGCGCATCCTGCGCTCCGGCAGTTTTTGCCACTGCGACCGTTGCGACAGTAATGAGGATAAGGAACCAGCGTTTCATGTTGACCCGCAACAGCGCAGAGGCGAAATAGACGGCGTTGTTCCTGCTGTATCGGCTGTGACAGTCGTTCTGAACAAATCGAATCTGCAGCCTCATCGTTCTCCCGAAAGAACCCGGGCTGAGGTTCCATTTCGGAAAGCAGGGCTGAAATCCAATGAAGCCGCAGGACAGGGGGAGTTGGCAATTTGTGCGGCGCTGCCAGCCGATCCGAACGTTTATCGTCACAAACGTGTCTCAAAGGATCTGACCGCGTGCATTCGACGCAGTGCTGCGATTTGACTAGATTGCCGCCGCGACACCAAGGTGCATTGTCACAATTGGAAACTGGTGTTGGGTGGCCGGGGCTGGACTGAGCGACGCGAAGGAAGCCCCGGGGTTTCGCTCGTACCTCGCTCCAACCCCGGCCACCCCCAAGATTGATGTGACGAAGCGCTTAAGCCCGGCCCAGCCCGATTTTCTCTACATGCAAGTCTCTTCGTTCCCATGACTACAGAACTTCCAAAGACGTACGAACCCGCCGCCGCACAGACTCGCTGGGTGGAACACTGGCTGAGTCAGGGGTACTGCAACGCCGATCCGACTCCTGGCAAGGAGTCGCACACGATCATGATCCCGCTGCCGAACGTGACGGGAGCCCTGCACATGGGGCACTGCCTGAACGGAACGATTCAGGACTTGCTGACTCGCTGGCGTCGCATGCAGGGCAGGGTGGCTCTGTGGATGCCTGGCACCGACCACGCCGGCATTGCGACTCAGGCGGTTGTTGAACGCCGCATGCTGGAAGAGGAAAAACTGACTCGCCACGACATCGGCCGCGATGCTCTGGTGGAACGCATCTGGAAGTGGAAGAATGAGTATGAAGCTCGCATTCTGAATCAGCTCAAGCAGATCGGTTCCAGCTGCGACTGGCGACGAGTTCGGTTCACGCTGGACGAAGTTTGCAGCAAGGCCGTGCGCCGGACCTTCTTCAAGATGTTCAGCGATGGATTGATTTATCGCGGCAAGCGCCTCGTGAACTGGGATACGTATCTGCAGACGGCCGTGTCCGACGATGAAGTGTTTCACGAAGATATCGCCGGGCATTTCTGGACGATGAATTATCCGGTTGTTGAAAGGGCTTCCGTGAGCGGCACGGCGCTTGCCGCCGGTGAGTCCGCGCCCCAAACACCGGCGGCTAGCGCCGTGCCGCTCACAAACGCAGACTGGCAACCCACCGGCCAGTGCATTTCGTTCTCGACGACTCGCCCGGAAACGATGCTCGGCGACACGGCGATCTGTGTTCATCCCACCGATGAACGCTACACCGACCTGATCGGCAAGCACGTTCAGATCCCTGCCAACGGTCGCATTATCCCGATCATCGCCGATGCTCTGCTGGCCGACAAGACTCTGGGTACAGGAGCGGTGAAAGTCACTCCCGCCCACGACCCGAACGACTATGCCTGCGGCCTGCGTAACAACCTCGAAATGATCAACATCCTGAACACGGATGGCACGATCAACGAGAACGGCGGCGAGTACCAGGGACTCGATCGCTTTGAGGCTCGCAA
>JAYSPO010001176.1:0-8304 GCA_043722015.1 Candidatus Kuenenia sp.
ACGGCCCGCCGCTGAAAGTTTACCAGACTGGTAAAGAAT
Organism: Candidatus Kuenenia sp.; assembly: GCA_043722015.1. Classification (GTDB taxonomy): domain Bacteria; phylum Planctomycetota; class Planctomycetia; order Planctomycetales; family Planctomycetaceae; genus SXXK01. The sequence goes on from JAYSPO010001176.1 coordinate 40, forward strand.
TCCGCCGCAATCCGCTCAGTGACGAGACCGGCACGCGGATTCATATTCCGCGTGCCGGTCTCAACCCGGGGGACGCCTCCCAAAGCTCGAATTCCGGTCCGTTTCGGGATCCGCTGTCTCTGTTTTGCGAGACGCTGCAGGGCCACCGCCGCAACGAGAACACGGCCCATCCGGAGAAGCACGGCGCGCCGGTTGCCATCGTCGCGGTTTTAAGAGTCTGGCGATCGCGGAATCACGTCGGGCCCGACACGCGACGGCGCTGGGGCTGGTGGTGGCGACTTCACAGGTAGACTTCGATTGGCTGGTCTTCCTTTTTCCCGATTCTTTCTGCAGTCGTTCACACGTCTCGCTATGATGTCGTCGCCGTTGGTCGGTCATGATGGAAACACGAAACCCCACTTCGGCGTCTGGATCCGATGACTCCAATTTGAGAGCCACGGTACCGGCTCGCTTGTGCGTCATCGTCCCGAGGCCTCCGAATTGTGCGTCGTCGCCTTGAGTCGCACGGCTGCCGGAGACTCGGGATTGCGAGACGCTCGAGCCCTGGCCGGCATTTGCGAACTGTTGCAGGATCAACAAGCCCTGCATCGCTGGCGGTGGTGGTGTCAACGAGTCTCTTGGAAGCTGTTGTCAGGTTCTTGCCCAAACCATTCGCTCAGAATGCCCACAGCAGAGCCTACGCTGCCGTTGGCGTCCCGGACGGCTTCCCGGTCTCCCTGATCCTCCGTGATGCTCTCCAGCCGCCTGAGAGTTTCCTGAACCGCCGCCATCTGCCGGAGGGCCAACTGCTGCAGCGCTTGCTGTGCAGGTGTCAGATTCACATCGGCCTGGCTCATCGTCCACCGCCTTCAAATTCGGCGAACGCCTTATCGACGAACGCCAGGGCGCGTTCTGCGACTTTGGATTCCGAGGGATCGTCCGAAAGAGTCTCCATCCGCCGAATTGACTTCCAAGCGCGCTGCAGATCTTCCAGCGCTTGCTGCCTCAATTGCTCATCCGAGTCGGCATCGTTTTCAATTGCCCCACCCTGAGCCCCACCATTTTCAGAATGTGCCATTTCCCCAGAGTTTTGGCCACACTTTCGAGTCCCTACGGGGTAACTGGTATCACATATGTGACCGAACATAACCGCAGAACCACGAAAAACACTAAGTTTTTCGTGGTTCTGATTTTTGGTGGGTTCCTCAGTTTTGCCCATTTCGCGTGTCTTCTGTGCCACCTGGTGTGCCACCGTTTCGGAAGACATCAACAGCGTCGCCCTTTCAAAATGTGCATCGGTCGTTTACAGGCAGTGCAGTTGTGCCACTTTCTCGGAATGGCCGATCCACGAAACCACAACGTGCGACGGGTAGGATTCCATCAGTTCCGTTTCTCGTGTCGATCAAAAATTCTGGAACGGCTTCGGCCACAGGACCAACCCGGCGCGGGTCACGATCTTTTCAAACGTGGTTCGCAGGTTTTGATTCGGGCGGCGGTAACCTGCCTACTTTTCTAATGCACACACTTGGCGTTTCGACTCCTGAAAGACTGGTTTCGTTGGCTGGTTGTCAGTGATACAATGCGGCAAATTCGGAAATCAATTCGGGGAACACACATGAGCAGCGTTACAGTGGAACTTGAACTTCCGCAGGACTGGAAACGGTTTCAAATGCCTTCAGCATTGAAAGCGCGGCTGAGTTCCTTGCTGGATGAACAGGACAAGACCGGAAAGCTCAGCAAAGTCGAACGTGAGGAAGCTCAGGCGTTGACTGAACTGGTTGATTTGCTTTCCCTGATGAAGCTCCGGGCGGAACGTGCGGGCGTCAGCAAGCGATGAGCCCACAGATTCCCGTGCGATTGATTCGACAGGTTCGCCAACGGGCGGGCGATGTCTGCGAATACTGCCGCCTGCCTCAGGCATCGCAGGAAGCCACGTTTCACGTTGACCATGTGTTGCCACGTTCGCAGCACGGACCAACGGAACTGGCGAATTTGGCTCTTGCGTGCGTGACGTGTTCGCTTCGCAAGTCGGCTCGAACTTCCGCCGTTGATCCGAAAACTGGCCACACGGCAACCCTGTTCAACCCTCGAACCGATGACTGGTCAGAGCATTTCGCCTTCACAGTCACTTGGCGAGTTCGCGGCCGGACGGATACCGGGCGAGCCACAATTGAAGCTCTTGGAATGAACCGCACGGCGATTGTGCTGATTCGCCGGGAATTGGTTCTGCTGAATCGGTTTCCGTAGCAGCGGTCAGGCGTTCTGAATTCGGCATTCTTAAACGCTCCGGGCGCTGATTCGCCGGGAAAGAAAGTCTGTCTCACAGTCTGCTACATCCTTACAGGCACGGGGGGAAAATCGCCAGAAAGGACCCGCAGATCGCGCACATCATCATTTTGGATTTTCCAGAGGGACGTCTGTCGGTACATTCCCGGCAAAACACTCGGACAAATCCCAGCCAATGAGAGGGAGAGCTGACTCTCTGCCGCTCATCGACTGCTGTCTATACACGATCTTCTGCTGTCGACAATCCGGCCAGTGTCCAGCGAAGATACGATTCCAGGAACAGATCCAGATCGCCATCGAGAACCGGCTGAGGATTGCCGACCTTGGTACCGGTACGTGCATCCTTGACGAACTGATCCGGATGCAGCACATAGTTGCGCACGGTCTGGCCACCAAAACCAATTTTCGTTTTTTCGCCATGCCGCGCTGAGACCTCGGCTTCGCGTTTATCGATTTCGATCTGGTACAGTTTGGCGGTGAGCATTTTACGAGCCGTCGCGCGGTTCTTGTGCTGACTGCGTTCGTTCTGGCACGCCGCGACAACGCCCGTCGGCAGGTGTGTCAATCGCACGGCCGAATCCGTTTTATTCACATGCTGCCCGCCCGCTCCGCTCGACCGGTACGTATCTTCCTTAATATCCTTATCCCATTTGATGTCGATTTCTATTTCGTCGTCGATATCAGGCACGACATCCACTGCTGCGAATGCTGTGTGTCGTCGACCGGCGGAATCAAACGGGCTGATGCGAATGAGTCGATGATTTCCCATTTCGCCGCGCAGGTATCCGTAGACAAATTCGCCTGTGATGAGAATCGTGGCGTTGCGAATGCCCGCCTCTTCCGCAGGAGAAATGTCGATTTCTTCGACCTTGAAGCCCCTGCGTTCTCCCCATCGAATGTACATCCGCAGCAGCATTTGCGCCCAGTCGGCAGAATCTGTGCCGCCTTCGCCTGCCTGAACCGTGAGATAAGCCGCGCAGGAGTCTGCCGGGTTGGACATCGTGACCTGAAGTTCCACGCGTTCAATTTCAGCCGTCAGCCGTTCGACGGTGGCCCTTAATTCCGTTTCGCTTTCGCCCGAATCGTCTTCTTCAGAGAATTCCATCAGCACTTGCAGGTCTTCACTGCCATTCACCAGTGTTTGCAGCGGCCCTACGGTGGTTTTGAGTTTTCTGAGTTCGTCGGTTTGCTGCCGGGCGCGTTCCTGGTTATTCCAGAAATCGGTGCCAGCCATTTTGTCGTTGATTTCTGCGATGCGAGCTGTCTTGGCTGGCAAGTCAAAGACAGTCTCGAAGATGAACTATACGCTTCAGCAATTCCTTACACTCAGCTCGAAATTCCGGATCCATGATTCTGGCAACTCTCTTGGGATTCTAATGTAGGTCCTCCCTGCCGGGGAGGACTTTTTGATGTAGGTCCTCCCTGCCGGGGAGGACTTTCGCCGTGAGACGAACCATTGGAGCCGAGGTGCGCTCCACCGCGACTGGTTGCTGATTCTTCATCCGCTTTTGGTCGCTGGTCGCGGCGCGCCGCACAGTCCTTTCCGGCAGAAAGGACCTACCAAGCACAGTCCTTTCCGGCAGAAAGGACCTGCAATTACAGGCGGGCGGCATTTCATCAAAGCTCCGCTCAAGATGCAATCCGCAATCCACTGAGAACTCCATTCCCAACAGGATTTACAGCCTAGGCGGCAGTCTCACCGCAGGGAAACCGCCATGAATTCAGAATTGGACCGGGTTTGCAGAAACCTTTCTTTCAGACAGAATGCCAGGCTTCTATACTCCCGACGTTTTGAGACTCACCCTTCGGCCCTGTTTTTTCGGACCCCATCGCTGTGCATAGAACTCATACCTGCGGACAACTTCGTCGTGAACACGCTGGCCAGATCGTCACATTGTGCGGCTGGGTCCACAGCTATCGTGAACAGGGCAAAGAACTGGTCTTTGTCGATATGCGCGACCGCTACGGCAAGACGCAGGTCGTGTTTTACACCGACGATGACACAAAGATTGATGGTGTGGCTCGCAAGCTGCGTCGTGAAGATGTGGTCAAGGTCGTCGGAGAAGTGTGTTACCGCGGTGACGGTCTGGTGAATTCCAAACTTGCCACCGGCGAGATCGAAATCCGCGCACAACAGCTTACCGTGCTCTCGAAGAGTAAAACGCCGCCGTTTGAAATCGAAGGCGGTGAACTCCCCAACGAAGAGTTGCGTTTGAAGTATCGCTTTGTCGATTTACGACGTCCGGAGTTGCAGAAGAGCATTATGCTGCGTCATGAGCTGGTGCAGGCTGTGCGTGAATACTTCAACATCCGCGATTTTCTGGAAATCGAAACGCCCATGCTGGGCCGCAGCACTCCGGAAGGCGCACGCGATTATCTTGTACCCAGTCGTGTACACCCCGGCAGTTTTTATGCGTTGCCACAATCGCCGCAGATTTATAAGCAGATTCTGATGGTGGCGGGATTCGACCGCTATTATCAGATTGCACGCTGTTTCCGTGATGAAGATCTGAGAGCAGATCGGCAGCCCGAGTTCACGCAGATTGACGTCGAAATGGCTTTTGTCGAACGCGACGATATTCTGAACACGATCGACGGGCTTATCGCACATGTGATGAAGAAAGTACGCAACGTTGAGATCCAGCTTCCGCTGCCGCGTTACACGCATCGCGACGTGATGGAACGTTACGGCAGCGATAAACCGGATCTGCGATTTGGACTGGAAATCGTGGACATCGGCGCTGTCGCCGCCGTGTGCGATTTCGGCGTTTTCAAAGGCGTCATGAGTTCCGGAGGCCGCGTGCGTGGAATCAACGCCAAAGGCGCGGCGGAAAAATACAGCCGACGTCTGCTGGATGTGGATCTGAAAAACTTCGTCAGCGACTTCGGTGCGAAGGGCTTGGCGTACATGAAGGTTGTCGGTGACAAACTGGAATCGACGATTGTGAAGTTCTTCACTGAAGAGCAGCAACGCGAGATTCTGACGCGCATGGATGGGAAGGACGGCGACTTGTTGCTGTTCGTCGCGGATACCGCGAAGGTGACAAACTCAGCGCTCGCGGCATTGCGAAATCGCCTTGGAAAAGAACTCAACCTCTACGACCCGTCACAGTTCCAATGCCAGTGGATCCTCGACTTTCCACTCGTCACATGGAATGCCGCCGAAAATCGTTTCGATGCCGAACATCATCCGTTCTGTCAGCCCAATCCGGAAGATGCCGAGTTTCTGAAGACCGATCCCGGCAAGGTCCGCGCCGACAGTTATGACCTCGTCGTCAACGGCTACGAAGCTGCGAGCGGTAGTGTGCGTATTCACGATTCGGAAGTGCAGCAGATGGTGTTTGACCTGTTGAATATCAATCCCGAGGAAGCAGAATTGCGTTTCGGCTTTCTGCTGGAAGCCCTCAGATACGGCGCGCCACCACACGCTGGAATTGCGCTCGGACTGGATCGCTGGGTCATGCTGCTGGCGGGCGACGACAATATTCGTGATGTCATCGCCTTTCCGAAGACGCAGAAAGCCGCCGACATGCTCACCGGTGCACCGGCAGCTGTCGATGCTCGTCAGTTGAAGGATCTGAGTATCGAAGTCGCAAAACTACCCGCGAAATAAGCGGATTAGTGAGTTCATGTTTTCTTAACAATCGGCAGCCACACTTTTCATAGGGAGTGTGGCTGCTGTGTTGAGAGACGCTTTGAAATACAGAATTGGAACTCTTTGGATGCGAATGTGCAGATTGAGTGTTAGATCGTGGGCTTTGGCGATGTCACTTGCAAGTGCATTGACTCCCATGATGGCTGGTGACCTCGAACACATTGATTTTATCGGCACACTGGAAATCGCCGGCGACGCAGTCGATCTTTCGGGCGATGACAAGTTACTGGAAAACGGTGAACCCAGGAATCGCCTTGGTGGTTTTTCCGCGCTGGACTACTCCAGCGACACGCAGCAACTCGCAGCCATGTCAGATCGTGGTCCGGATGACGGTGCTGTAGGTTATCCCTGCCGAGTTCAGTTGTTTGAAATCACCGTTCAGCCCGAACACGCTCAGCCAGTGACTGCAAGACTGAAGAAATCCGTGCTGTTCACGGACACTGCAGGACGTCCCTATACCGGATCGTCGGCCGCAATCCAGTGTACATCCCGCGTTGCGCACAGACTGGATCCCGAAGGATTTCGCTTCGGGCCGGGCGGATTGATGTTTGTGTCCGATGAATACGGTCCTGAAGTCATCGCCTTCAATGCTGATGGACGCGAAGAACGTCGTTTTGTCATTCCCGCGCACTTTCATGTGGCAGTCGCTGATGCCGACAAGGTTAAGGAGAATCGCGCCAACAAATCCGGTCGCGCTTCTAACCGCGGCATGGAATGTCTGGCCTTATCACAGGACGGAGATTCTCTTGTCGGGCTGATGCAGAGTCCTCTCATTCAGGACGGCGAACGCACTTCGAAGGACATCATTGTGGGACGCAATTGCCGGATCGTGAAAATCGACCTGAAGACAGGTGCGACTCAGGAATTTGTCTATCAAATGGACGGCCCCGAAAACGGCAACAGTGAAATTGTCGCCTGCGGCCCGGATGAATTCCTTGTACTGGAACGCGACAGCAAGGCAGGCACCAAAGCTGACTATCGTCGCTTGATTCAGATCGACCTCAGTCAGGCAACCGACGTTTCGGCAATGACGCAGCTGCCGCACGGAGATTTGCCAAAGACAATTGTTCCCGTGCAGCGTCTTGAGTTCCTGGACTTTCTCGACCCGCGCTGGAAACTGGCTGGCGACAGAATGCCGGAAAAAATCGAGGGGCTGACATTCGGGCCGACGTTGCCCGACGGGCGTCGCACGCTGCTGATTTCGACGGACAACGACTTCGAGTCCGGCAGCCCATCTTTCATCTGGGTGTTTGCAACCTCGGATTATACTGCACGCGGTCAGGATTGAGAGCATTGGCGAGCGGCATGCGTCAGCTTGCCGGTACAAGAACGAGGTACCGGAGGGCTCACGCCACTCGGCTCGCCGGACTCATTTCTGGCCGCGCGGAGTATAGTCATGTCCATGTTTGGCTGCGTTCAATCGCGAACTGCAGGGCAGTGATCGTGAAGGGCTTGGCAAGGAACTGAAAGTGAGAAGACTCTTCAGTCAGTTCGTCGGCTTCCAGCAGGGGCTGGCTTCCGGAGATCAGAATGACGGGAATCGATATCCTCCACTCACGCAGAATGGCGAACAGTTCCATGCCGCTCAGTCCCGGCAGACCATTGTCCAGGATCACGAGATCGAACTGCTGAGGCCTCGCGGTCAGACGTTCGACCGCATCGATCGCATTGCTGACAGCCGTCGATGAATGATCAAGCAGGCGCAGCATTCCCTGGCAGACTTGCTGCACCATAAGATCATCTTCAACGACAAGGATATGCAATGCCAGGTCTCCTCGCGCGGTTTGAAAACAGGAACCGAACTCGTGATGTATTGTGGCACGATTATGGCTTCAACTTCAAGTCGTCGGAGGATGGCTTTGGTCGTGTTGACAGCATTGATCGAAAAGTACCGGACTGAAAAGGCAGGTTCTCCAGGTGATTCGGTAACAAGCCCGGTTGCCGTGGCAGATTGCCGGGCAGCGCGGGGATCCTGCTTTGCAGGCCACCCGGAAGTTGGCCGCTGAGTACGGAATCGACTTTCCCCATCACGCCGTTGATTTTTTCGCGGTCTTTGTCTTTGATCAGACTGGAACTTGAGACCTGTTTTACCAGACTTCGTGCATCCATGTTGCCCGACCGCAGACTGGCGACCAACGTCTGGACTTCTGAAACTTTTTCAATGAGTTCAGCGTTGTCGCGCAGCAACCGGTCATAGTCAGCAGCGAAGCGATTCTTGAGTGTTTGAACATGTTCATCCGCATAGTCAGTCACCTCCGCCATCAATTTTTCTTTGGCGACTTCCAGCTGATGCGTAAACGCCGCTTTCACACCAGACGCCACCTGCTCGCCGACATCAGAATGCA
>JAYSPO010001177.1:0-1066 GCA_043722015.1 Candidatus Kuenenia sp.
CAACCTCATCCAGGTCTCGCACCGAACTTTGCTCAACGCGCTGCGTACCCTGCGAGGGTGGCGTTCCGAAAATCACCGTGGAGGAAGCGACGGCGCAGCTGAAGGAGTTGCCGGGCTGGGAGTTACTGTCCGGTCCGGACCGCATTCGCAGGACGTGGGTCGTTCGAAATTTTCTGGCGGGTATGGCGTTCTTTGAAAAAGTAACTCGGGTCGCTGAATCCCAGGGCCATCATCCCGATCTGCATCTGGTGGGCTATCGAAATGTGTCGATTGAAATCTGGACACATGCAATTCACGGTCTGTCGTTGAATGACTTTATTCTGGCAGCGCAGATTGATGAATTGCCGATTGAACTCAAATGAAAGGCATCGTGAGTGGCTCGTTTTCCGAAAATGTGTGATTTGATCCAGACGTTCGACACTCCGCGCGTTGCGGATATCGCGGCGACTGTCCGGCAACAGATGCAGTCGCTGCGGCTTGAGAACATGATTCTTCCTGGACAAACCGTCGCCATACCGGCCGGCAGCCGCGGTATTGCGAATATCGGACTCATTCTGCGCGAGATTGCAGCTCACTTTTCCGCCATGGGCGCGTTGCCGTTTGTGGTCCCTGCCATGGGTAGTCACGGTGGTGGAACGGTGGAAGGCCAGGTACGGATGCTGAGCAGTCTGGGTATCACGGAGCAATCGATCGGCGTTCCGATCCGGGCCACGATGGAAACAGTGATTGTGGCGCAGACAACCAATGGTTTGCCCGTGCATTTTGACAAATACGCGAGTGAAGCGGATCATGTCTTTGTTGTCGGTCGCGTTAAGCCGCACACGCGATTTGTCGGGCCCGTCGAATCAGGTCTGCATAAGATGATGCTCATCGGTTTCGGCAAACATGAGGGTGCGAAGGTTTATCATCGTGGGATTCTGACGACAAGCTTTACGGAGATCGTGGCAGCGGTGGCTGAACGGGTGTTGCAGGTCTGTCGCGTGTGCGGAGGTATGGCGATTCTGGAAAACGCGGAAGACGAAACGGCGTTGATTGAAGCCGTCAGGCCCGAAGACTTTTCCCGCCG
>JAYSPO010001178.1:0-6838 GCA_043722015.1 Candidatus Kuenenia sp.
CACATCGAAATCCGACTGGACACTGTGCTTCTGGATGCAGCATTTCTGGAGGCTCATTCCGTACTGAATACCATGTACGAAAAAGGCGAGGGCCGTATCGTCAGACTTGCGGTGAGGGACAATGGTCCGGGTATGGACGCGGCCATACGCGATCGAGTTTTTGAGCCGTTCTTCACTACCAAGCCGGTGGGTGAAGGGACCGGGTTAGGGTTGTCAGTTGTGCTTGGGATTGTGCAGGGCCACGGGGGAGCGATTGAAGCCGAAAGCCAACCGGGCAAGGGGGCCACATTCACGATGTACCTACCGATCGCTCCGGCCCAGGTCGGTCCGTCCGCGAACAGAATCCCCTCTGCGTTTGGCACAGAAGCTCCGGACGCCGATGCGCCGGACGGAGATTCTGTCTTCCAGATTCTCTGCCTTGATGACGATGCATCGGTGATGCGGATGGTGAAGCAACTGCTCGAAGTGCGAGGTTACCGCGTCAGTGGTTACGTGAATCAGCACGCAGCGCTGGATGCGATTCGAGCCGCCCCGGGCGCGTTCGACGTTGTGGTGACCGACTATAATATGCCGGGCATGCAGGGGCTGGACGTGGCGCGAGAAGTTCGCACGATTCGGGCCGACCTGCCGGTGGTGGTCACTTCAGGGTTCATCGACGAGGAGTTGCGGATTGGTGCGGAAGCCGCTGGAGTCCGGGCGCTGATTCCCAAACCCTTCATATTGAAAGACCTCTACGCGGTCGTCGAGCGACTGGCAAAGGCAGGTCGAAAAAAAAACGGATGATAAATTCTGGAAATTCAGCCGAACTGAATTCCCTGAGCCAGCGGCAGGGATGTTGACCAGTTGATCGTATTCGTCTGGCGGCGCATGTAGGCTTTCCACGAATCGGAACCGGATTCACGTCCGCCACCCGTGTCTTTTTCACCGCCGAATGCTCCACCGATTTCTGCGCCGCTGGTGCCGATGTTCACGTTGGCAATGCCGCAGTCGGAACCGGCGGTGGAAAGAAATCTTTCAGCAGTGAGCAGATTGGTGGTAAAAATGGAACTCGACAGTCCCTGCGGTACGTCATTGTGCATCACGATGGCGTGGTCGAGATCGCGGTAACTCATAAGGTACAGGATCGGAGCGAACGTTTCCTGTCGCACCTGATTCGATTGAATCGGCATCCGGATAATTGTCGGCTGCACGTAGTTTCCTGGCTGCGAGTTCAATGCCTGGCCACCACAGACGATCGAACCACCTTCACTGAGGGCCTGCTGAATGGCCTGCATCATGATTTCGACAGATCGAGGCGAGACGAGCGGCCCCATCAGTGTCGTGCGATCCAGCGGATCACCGATTCTGACCTGTGCATACGCCTTCAAGAGCCGCGCCTGAACTTCTTCAATCACGGATTCATGCACCAGTAGTCGCCGAGTCGTTGTACAGCGCTGGCCGGCAGTTCCGACAGCTCCGAACAGAATGCCGCGAATCGCCAGATCGAGATCTGCATCCGGTTCAACGATAATCGCATTGTTGCCGCCCAGTTCCAGCAACGTCCTGCCCATGCGACGACCGACAACCTCCGCGACGTGTTTGCCGACCTCGCAGGAACCGGTGAAACTGATCAGCGGCAACCGACGATCTTCAAGCATTTTCTGTGCGACATTCTCGTTTGTGCCGATGGCCAGATTGAAGAGCCCATCGATTTTATGGTCGGACATCAGATCATTGCACAGATGTTGCACGGCAATGGCGGTGAGCGGAGTTGTGGGTGACGGTTTCCAGATCATGGTGTCACCGCAGACTGCGGCAAGTGCTGCATTCCAGCTCCAGACGGCCACCGGAAAATTGAAGGCACTGATGATGCCGATCGGCCCGAGCGGATGCCATTGTTCATACATCCGATGACCCGGACGTTCGGAGTGCATGGTGCTGCCGCAAAGCTGTCTGGACAGCCCTGTGGCGAAGTCGCAGATGTCGATCATCTCCTGAACTTCACCAATCCCCTCCGCGTGAATCTTTCCCATTTCCAGAGTGACCAGTTCGCCGAGTGGTTCAGCGAACTCACGCAGACGATTGCCGAGATCGCGAATCAACTGCCCACGGGCCGGTGCCGGCACGTTGCGCCATTTCAGGAAGGCGGCCTGAGCCCGATCAGCGACCGCATCGTACTCGCGGCTGCCTGCAAGCATCACATCGGCAACGGCTTTGCCCGTGGCTGGCGAATACGAAGTGAGACGCTCCGTGCCGGAAGTCCACAAGCCTGCTCCGGAGCAAGCCCCCGCGTTGACTGACTGGATGCGAAGTTTCTTCAGGAGAGCGTTCATAGAGTTCTTCAGTGAAGTCCGCACAACGGAAAGCGTGGCCTCTGCCCGGTCAGAGCGATGGGAGGTTGATCATTCGAGTGATTGTACTCTGCCTGCCAGGGTTATGAAAACCGCAGGGTGACACCTGGTGCTCTGTCAAATCTTAATCTTAGGGTGGCCGGGGTTGGAGGGCGATAGCCCGAAACCCCGGGGCTTCCTTCGCTCCGCTCAGTCCAGCCCCGGCCACCCAGCCCGCAATCCTTGCTTTTAACAAAACACTAGACCTCAATCCACAATCAGGTTCGCGTTCTATGCTGCCGAAAAAACTGTGTTTTGTAGGTCCTTTCTGCCGGAAAGGACTGCGATTGGTAGGTCCTTTCTGCCGGAAAGGACTTTCGCCGCAAGGCGAACCGCCATGGGTCGCACATCCGCCGCACGTAGCCGCGTGGTCGTCCTTTCGACCGCGACTCGTCGCTGGTCGCGGCGTGGCCGCGAAGTCCTGCTCGGCAAGCAGGACCTACCGAAATTCGCGACTGCACCCATCGTGCCGGAGTATTCCGAAGTCGGATGAAAACTGTCGGTTGACGGGATATCATCCGAGCAGGTTCTGTTCCTGGCCAGGTGTCAACGGAACAGTCGATTCCTTTTTGCAGAGTACCCGATCATGCAACGCCGCTCCGGTCTCGTTTTCCTGTGTATGTATTTTCTGTGTCGTGTGAGTCTGGCCGCTGAGCCGCCTGCGCCAGACAGTGTCAAGCTCGTTCGCAGTGTTCAGTCGGGGGCTTGGTCCGATGCGGCGACGTGGGACGGGAACGAAGTTCCCGGCCACGGGGTTCAGGTGCAGGTGCGACAGGGGCACACTGTGACCTATGATGTGCAGGCTCCTGAGTCAGTGGTCATTCGCGCGCTGTTCATCGCCGGAACTGTGTCGTTCGCCACCGACAAATCGACGCAACTCAATGTCGGCCTGATCAAGATCGAGGCTTCCGACAGTACCGACGAAGAAGGCTTCGACTGCGAGATGCATCTGGTCGCCCCCGATCCGACGATTGTAAGGGCGTCACTGCTGGTGGGCACTCCGCTGCAACCGGTGGCGGCAAATTCCACGGCCCTCATCCGGCTGAAATATTTTCCCGGAATGAACAAGGAGTCATGCCCGGCGATCGTCTGCTGCAGCGGACGGATGGAGTTTCACGGGGCGCCGCTGAGCCGGACATGGGTGAAGCTCGGAGCCAATGCGACAAAGGGAGCGACAGACGTGACTCTGGCCGAGTCCGTCACCGGCTGGAAGATCGGCGACCAGATCATCGTCACCGCGACCGAGGGCGATGGTGACAAAGAGAGGACCACCGAACCTCGCATGATCACCGCCATCGACGGTACGCGGATTCGTTTTGATGCGCCTCTGATTGCGGAGCATCTGGGCGACGGCGAGTTCCGGGGTGAGGTGGCCAATCTCAGCCGCAATGTGATCGTCGAATCCGCCGATCCCGAAGGAGAACGCGGCCACACAATGTATCACCGCTACTCCGCCGGCTCGATCGGATATGCTGAGTTCCGGCATCTCGGCAAGCAGGGCGTCCTCGGTCGATACAGCCTGCACTTCCATCTGGTTGGCTCGACCATGCGCGGCAGCTCGGTCATCGGAGCCTCGATCTGGGACAGCCACAACCGCTGGCTGACGATTCACGGCACGAATCATCTCGTCGTCCGCGATTGCGTCGGCTATCGCAGCCTCGGGCATGGGTACTTCATGGAAGACGGGACCGAGGTGTACAACGTCCTTGATCGCAATCTCGCCGTCGAAGCTCGCGCGACAAAGAAGCTCCCGAAGCAGGTCCTGCCCTTCGATCAGAATGAGGGAGCCGGCTTCTGGTGGGCGAACAGTCTGAACACGTTCACGCGCAACGTGGCGACCGCCAATGGCCAGTATGGTTTTCGGTTCGAAGCGACAGAGACGAGTGCCCTCAAACTTGTCATGCCTGTGCTGCAGCCCGATGGCTCTGAAAAGGAAGTCGATATCCGCACGCTGCCCTTCGTCCGGTTCGAGGACAACGAGGTCCACAGTAACCACGGTCTGTACGGCATCAACCTTGGCGAGGGCGTGAATGGCGTCGGCCCGGACACTCGGCATCCTTTCGTGGTCCGCAACACGAAAATCTGGAACGTGCATTATGGACTCAGGCCACAGGTTCCTTCGCTGCTGGTCGAGAACATGACGATTCAGACGGACTATGGCATCTATCACCCGAACTTCGATAATCACGTCTACCGCAACGTCACGATTCGGGCGACGAACACCGAACCCTTCAATCGCGGCCACGACGATCTGAGTCTGCAACACGGCGGCCTCACGGTGGATGGTTTGACGTTCGACGGCTGCCGCTCGGGCGGGATGCCGCTGATTCAGATTTCCGACGACAACGACACGGGCCACGCAGTGTCACATTTTCGCCACGTCGAGGTCAGGAACTGGACCGACAACAGCAAACAGAAGGCCATCATTAATCTTGGCGGTGGACCCCGGCCTCAGCCGCAGTTCGAGAAAGGCGTGCCGATCACGCTGCACGACTGGTTCGGTCCCGGTCGCCACGCACAGGTCATCAGCATCCGGTCGCCCGAGTACAAGGCTCATCCCGACGCCTACCGAGCCGAACCGCCTCTGACCGGTGATGAATCGAGAGTCACTGATGTCTCCGACATCGATTTCCCGCAACTTCTGGACCCGATCGACGATCTCCCACCCTCGACCGTCATTTTGCTGGTGACACCGCGCGAAGGTCAGCTGCTCGTGCAGGGCACATGCTCCGACAACAACGCCGTGAAGCGTGTGCTCGTCAATGGCCAGGCGGCACGTGCCACGACCGACAACTTCGCGACATGGGAGATCACTTTGGAACGCAGCGACCTCTCAGAGATCATCGCTCACGGCGAAGACGAGGATGGAAATGTCGAGCAGTTGTCTCACACACTGACGCTTGCCGAGTTCCCGGTCATCACCGGGAAGTAATGGACCGTCCAGGAATCAATGGTCGAGACGGCTCGTCAACTGGAGATTCCCTTCCTTGCGGGTTCATCGCTGCCCGTCGCATGGCGGATGCCTCCGTTCGAGTTGCCGCGCGACGGTGAAATTGAAGCCGCACTGACGATCGGTTACGGCGGATTTGAAGATTATGGCTTCCACGCCCTGGAAGCCCATCAGTGTCTCCTGGAGCGACGACGCGGCGGTGAGACCGGCGTGGCAGCGGTTCGTGCGGTCCGGGGCGACATGATCCGAAAGTCCGAATTGTCCGGCAAATGGTCGACTGAACTGTTCGCAGCGGCACGTCGCCTTATGCCCGGCAAGCCAGAGGACACGAAGACCTGGAAGCCTGGCGCTGATTCAGCAGCGTATCTGATTGAGCACCGAAATGGACTTCGCTCGGCAGTCGTGATGGCCAATGGACTTGCCGGTCACTTCTCCACGGCACTCCGGATCAAAGGCAGCACCGAGCCTGTGGGCACCTGGTTCAGGCTTCAGGAAGGACCTCCATTCGGTCATTTCGCCTATCTCGTTCGCGCGATCGACGAAACGTTTCACACAGGCAAGGCCACCTGGCCGGTGGAACGCACGTTATTGACAACCGGTATCCTCAATCGAGTCATGCACAGTCTGGCAAATGACGGACTACGCCTTGAAACTCCGGAACTCGCGATCAACTATTCCGTAGTGGACTGGCCATTCGCGAATCATCCCGATTCGCCGTTACGATTGCCCGTGGAGTAAATTCAGATTCATCGGGGGAAGTTGAGTCAATTCGCAGGACAGGATTCCAGAGTTTGGATGTCCCCCACCTCACGTTAGTCCCAACGGGACGACATGTTATAGCCACGGGCGCGAGCCCGTGGACTCGAAGAGAAAATCACCGTCAGTCCCGACGGGACGACAGGAACCGCTCAGCACAGACACCTGCCGTCCCTTCCGGACTGAAAAACATTTCGTTGGCACAATTCCACGGGCTCGCGCCCGTGGCTACAACCTGTCGCCACTCCGTGGCTGAAACACAAACAGGACTTACACGAATCGTTGGTGAGAACTTCATTGGTGTGTCACACGGACAACCAATGTGCGGATGAACCCCTTATCAGGGTCTCACCCACTCCACCCTTGCAGCAGAACCCGCGCGGCGATAAAAATCAATCCAGCGGGTGATAAAACCGCTGGCAAGAGCTTTATCCCCGGCTACTGCCGGGATATGTATTCAAGTTATTTTGCAAGGTCATGATTCGACGAGATGTTCACACCACGCATCCGATTCTTGATCATCGCCAGGAAATAATGGACCGTATTCCCTGCGCAGGCCGAAATGAGGCATTTGGATGTAGCCGAATTCGTGAGAATTCGGGCTGAGTGAACTGCGAACATCCGAATTCTCAAGAATCCGGCTACAAATTATTTCTGTGCCCTGCTCAGCAAACGTTGAGAGCGTTGTTTTGCTGAGAAGAATTCAGACGACCACTCACCTGCCTTTCCGGCCCAAAGGGCCATCCGTTCCAATAGCCTGGCT
>JAYSPO010001179.1:0-2824 GCA_043722015.1 Candidatus Kuenenia sp.
GTTTTGCGATCGGTCACATGTTTCAGAGTCGTTTGCAGACCCTTCATGATGGCCGGCACGAACGTGGATTCCCAGAAGCCCATTTCCGGCTCCTCCACCCACGTCACCGTTTTCTTCGGTTTTGTTTTTGTTTCAGACATAACAGACTCAGCTATCAGTTTTCAGTTTTCAGCTATCAGTTTTCAGCTATCAGTTTTCAGTTTTCAGTTTTCAAATCTCAAATCTCAAATCAATGGTGTGCGCCATGCCCCGCGTGAGCCGCAACAGGGGCAATTTTTTTTCGTTTCACATACCCCGGCCGCTCCGCCAATTCTGCTTCCCGCAGTCGGGCACTGATCGTGCCCCATGCCGCGAACAGCGCCATTGAGCCCACCAGCAGCCACCACTGGCTGAAACCAAAATGTTTGCAGAACATGACCATCACCAGATTCGCCAGAGACAGTGGAATCATCACTTTCCATGCCAGCTCCATCAGCTGGTCAAAACGAAAGCGAGGAATCGTCCAGCGAAGCATGATCATCACGCAGATAAAGAAGAATGCTTTACCCGTCAGAATCAGCAGCTTTACCAGCCACAAGCCGGGATAGGCGCTTGTCGCTTCGGCAATGAAAGGAAAGCTCCAGCCACCCAGAAACAGAATCGATGTCAGAAAACTGATTGTGATCATATGCGTGTATTCACCGAGGAAAAACAACGCCCATTTCAACGCGCTGTATTCCGTGTGCCAGCCGCCGATCAGTTCCTGTTCGCATTCCGCAAGGTCAAATGGCAATCGGTTTGCTTCGGCCAGGGATGCGGTGAAAAACATCAGGGCTGCCAGTGGCTGAAACCAGATATTCCAGCTTAACAAGCCGCCGTCGGTCTGCAGCTTCATGATGTTCTCGAGATTCAGTGTTCCGGACAGCAACGCAATCCCCAGCACAGACATCCCCAGCGGAATCTCATAGCTCACGACCTGCGCACTTGCCCGCATCGCCCCCAAGGCGCTGTATTTGTTGTTCGACGCCCAGCCACCAAGCACAACTCCGTACACGCCCAGACTGCCGATTGCGAAAATAAAGATCACACCGATATCGATCTTATCCGCGATAATGAAGCGGATAAACGACGGCATCGTCGGGTCATCCACAGGCCCGAACGGCACGACTGCGAATGCCAACATGGCCGTGAATACTGAAATCGCCGGGGCAATCAGAAACAGAACTTTGTCCACATGCGGCGGGATAACCTCCTCTTTCAACAGGAGCTTGATCCCGTCTGCTATGGGCTGGAATAACCCCATCGGCCCGACGCGATTCGGCCCGATGCGGTCCTGCATCCATGCCGATAGTTTGCGTTCGAGCAGAATGAGATAATTACAGACCCCCGGAATCGCCGCGACGACAACGCTGATGGTCAGAAGAGTGATCAGAATTTCCGGCATATTGTTTTGTCTGCCCAGCAACACACCATCGTATCAACTTTTAATCATGGTGTGTTGCGCGTTGCTTCACACACCCTACAACGATTTATCTTTTTACACGGTCACAGGCACTGTTTCATTTAACAACACGCCCTGCCCTTTGATTTCGGGACTGGCAATTGCCGCCAGCGCTGGAATCAGAACGGCAATCTCTTTTCGCAGTGCTTCCGTCTGAATCAACCCTTGACGTTCAGCAAGATCCCACAGCAACCGACCGTCCGGACGTGTCCCGTCCGGGCCGCGCACAGAGCGATGAATCAACTGCGCAAGCCCTTTATGATTCACGAACACACCTTCACGTTCGACGAACGTTCCGGAAGGAAGCACATGCGTCGCATGTTTCAGCACCGGTGACGGGAGAATATCCTGCACAATCACCGTTTCTACTTTACTGAACGCTTCGGCATGAATATCTGTCATCCAGCCTTCCGGATCGCCGCCAACCAGATAAACCGCCTTGAATTGACTGGCGGAAGCAAGACGCAGTAATTCTTCGAACGGCATCACGTCGCCGGCAAAATGATTCAGCACTGCTTCTACGCCCGCGCGGTTTGGACATTTCTCGGCCCGGATCGTGAACTTGACCGGTTCAACGACGTTTCCCTTAATGTCTTTCGGAAACTGTTCGTCCTGTCCATCAATCCGCACAGGCCCCAATGCCAGCGTGACGTCAGCCGCGATTCCCTTCAGGAAGCTGCTCAACAGATACGCTTCTTCTACGGTCATCCATGGTGAAAGCACTGCCGCGATTTTTCCCTTACCGCTCTGAGCGGCCTTTAACAACGCTGCCCGGGCAGATTTCAGCACTGCATCAAAATCTGTGGACGATCTCTGCCCGTTGATTCTGGTTTCTGGTGACAACAACCGTTGATCGGAATGCGTGTACTTCCAGCCGAAACGACCCGCGTCGCACATGAAGTGTCCCTGGGCTTTTTCATTGGGCCGCGGATGCAACCGGTAAACTCGTTCTTCATTCTGATCCACTGTGATGCTGCAACCTGTGCTGCAACCTGGACAAACCGACGATGCACTTTTGAGCCACCAGACTCGCTGCTGATACAGAAAGTCCTTGCTGCACAAAGCTCCGACAGGACAAAGATCGACAACATTTCCCGCCAGAGGATTGTTGACCGGATATCCCGGAAAGATATCGATTTCTTCATGCGACCCACGGCTGACAACCTGCAGTTCAGCCGATCCGCTGATCTCACGCGTGAACCGGACGCAGCGCGTACACATGATGCAGCGGTCGGTGAACAGCGTGATCTGATCACCGATGTAAGTCTTGTCGGGTTTGATGTTCTTGGGTTCGTTGAGACGGCTGTAGCCACGACCGTAATTGAAGCTGTAATCCTGAAGAAA
>JAYSPO010001180.1:0-2221 GCA_043722015.1 Candidatus Kuenenia sp.
AGTCGTGTTCCGCACTGAACACCCGAATCTCGACGCGGCGATTTTTCGCGTGGTTCAGCGGATCTTTGGGATCGGCAGGGCGATCCCAGCCAATGCCAGCGGCGTTGAACTGATTCGGATCCAGCTTGTACTTCTGAATCAGAGATTCCTTCACGGAATTGGCGCGGTTTTCGGAGAGCTGCTTAACGAGCACATCGTCCGGCAATAACGCCTTCATTGACGAATCGGAGTGTCCTTCAATCACGATCCGAGCGGCTCCGAACTGACCGACGATCTTTGAAATCTCTTCCAGAATGAAATCGACGTTGGGATCGTACTGTTCTTCAATTTCTTTGCCGTCGGCATCCTTGCGGATGACTTTCTTCATCAAGTCGGAATTATTGGGAGCGAAGTGAATAATGACGGTGTTCGTCAGCACTTCATCCGATTCCGCGATGATCTCACCGGTTGTTTTTGGCGCGAATTGAGCCTGATACTCGTCGCGTTGCGATGAGTATTTTGCTTCGCTCTGCAATCGCTGCAACACGCTGAAATCGGCGACCTGATCAAAGGGGACTGGCTGATGAGTCACTGAACGAATGCCGCGATAGATGTAATAGGCCTGTTGCCAGACGGATTCGAAGCGCGACGGATTGTTCTGATTCAGAAAGAACTGGCTGTTTTCAGCAAAGTTCGTCCAATGTGCGTCGCCCAGCATTCCCAGACAGTCGCTGGCTGGAATCGCATAACCTGCAGACATCCATTCGGCGACCTTCTGCTTTTCTTCCTGAGCTTTCAGAGCTTCCATGGAATCAAAAATCCCACGGACAATGCCTTCGATCAGGTCTGGATGGTCCTGAGCAAAATCCGCGCGGGCAAACCAGACGTCGGCAATCAGCTTGTTGGCAGTCTGTGTATCAACCAACATCCGATTGCCTGGTTGTTCAGACAGCTTGTAAATGTCCGGAGCCCATGAAACGCAGGCGGCGATATCTTTCTGGGCATTGAACGCAGCAGCAGCTTCGAAGGCATCATTCGTGTACTTGAAAGTCACTTCCCCTGGCTGCACGCCACCGGCGACCAGCATACTCAATGCGAAGTATTGTGACGGTGAATTCTGCGCCAGCACGATCGTCTTGCCACGCAGGTCACGGACGGTGCGAATCGTGTCACGCACCACGATTCCGTCGCCGCCGTTCGACCAGTCTACCTGCTGAAAAATCCGGGGCATGATCCGGCTGTCGCGTGGCTTGCCACTGGAATCTACAAAGCCTTCCATGAACAAGGGAAGCATATCGACCGTTGCCCAACCAATATGGAAGTCGCCGGCAGCATACTTATCCCGCATATCTACCGGATTGTCCGCCAGCACCAACTGGATGCGGAATTCCTTGCCCTCTTTTGTCTTCCAGATCTTCTTCGGTTGAAATCCTTCGTTGGCGTGAATGATGGGTGCCCAGCCCGCCCAGACGTTGAGCGCGAACTGCACGGTGTTGTCTTCCAGCTTCGCATAACCAGCGGTGCCTTTCACCGGAGGCAGGCGATCGGCAGGGACGAAACCGTATTCTTTCTTTGTCGTGATGATGTCGTCCGAAGAACCTTCGGCAGCCAATTCGCCACCAGCTCCGCCTCCGCCAACATTGATTTGGTTCGGGTCAAGCTGTGGTGCATCACCGCCCTCTTTGCCGCCGTTCTTATTTGCCGCTGGATCTCCTCCGGCGTTACCGAAGAACCCCGCCTGCATTCCCGCAAAATAGACAAGGCCACCGACCACCGCCAGCACAGCTGCGTAGAACGCAAATGTTGGACGCCCGTTTGACATTTTGAACTCCCTGTGACTTTTTAAAAACAACAACGATTTGGGGCAAGAACGCTCCATCGTCACCGAAGACCAATGGTGTGAACTCAACCGCCTCACGGCATTTCAAGACGAAGTATCCCGAAACGGAGGAGGATCGCAAACGGATCACTCAATTTTTCCTCTGGAACGCCCTGTCAGTTCAGGTTGCGATCTCTGGCGCCCGAACATTTCTGTTCCTGGCCTGACCAAAAATATTCAACGGCCCGCTGCAAAGCTAAGCTGCGGAATTCGCGTGTCCGCCACCGTCAATGCGACGTTTTAGAAGCGAAAACGTTCGGGGCAAAAAAAATGCATGGGCAGAAAAATAGCAGCCATTTTTTTGCCCAACATTTTTTTGCCCATAATGTTGAGGCCAGACGATACTTCTTAGCCCGGCGGCGG
>JAYSPO010001181.1:0-1731 GCA_043722015.1 Candidatus Kuenenia sp.
GGCTGGCAGGGATCGGTCGTCGAAAAAGCCTTGCCTATTTCGATGGAAATCACCAACAAGAAGATTCTGCCCAAGGGCGCGCTGGCCATTATTCTACACACGTGCGAGTTTCCTCAGGGCAACAGCTGGGCAAAACGCATCACCAAGAAAGCTATTCAGGTCCTGAATTCTGAAGACCTTGTCGGAGCTATGGCTCAGACGATGAACGGTGATGAGTGGATTTTTGAACTGACACCTGCATCAAAGTACGCTGAACTGGTCCCGTTGATCAACAACGCGGAAATCGGCGACATGGGAACGTTTGCCACGACCATGCAGATGGGTCTGGATGCGTTAGTGAAGAGTGATGCATCCAGTCGTCACATGATCATCATTTCGGATGGGGATGCATCACCGCCGACGCCGGAACTGCTGGGGAAGTTCATCGAGAATCAGGTCTCCTGCTCGACAGTGGCCGTGTTTCCGCACAATGGTGACACTGCCATCCTGGAGGAGATCGCTGGCGTCACTGGTGGACGATTTTACTATCCCAGCGACCCGAACCAGTTGCCTTCGATCTTTATCAAGGAAGCCAAAACTCTGCGCCGCAGTCAACTGCAGGTGCGGGATTTCGTCCCGTCACGCGTCAACACGGATCCGATGTTGAAAGACATCTTAGAGTCGCCACAGCTGCACGGCTATGTACTGACGTCACCAAAAGAAGATCCCCGCGCCACAATTCTGCTGGCCGCTCCGCCTTCGGAAGCAGAAATCGCGGCGGGTGACACGGAAGCCGATCCGATTCTCGCTGTCTGGCGTTATGGACTTGGCATGACTGCCGCATTTACGTCCGACCTGACCGAACGCTGGGGTAAAGACTGGGTCAACTGGGATCAGTATCAGCAACTGGTCAACCAGATGGTGACGCGGATCAGCCGGACGCGGCGGGAGCAGTACTTACGAGTTTACACGTACGTCAACGGCAACGAAGGCGTAGTGGTGGTGGAAGACTTTCATCCAACGGAAACGCTCCTGGACATCAGTGTTTCGGTTACCGGACCAAATAGCTTCGAACAGTCGCAGCAGGTTCGCCAGATCGCCCCGCGACGCTATCAGACCAGCATGCCATTGAAAGGCGAAGGGCGTTACCAGGTCATGATCGGAGCAACCGACGGCACGCGGCGGGAAACAGCGTACGCAGGTTTTATTGTGTCGTATTCGCCGGAGTACCTGAGATTCCGAGCGAACCCGATCGTGCTCCGCGACATCGCACAAAAGACGGGTGGCGTGGAACTCGATGCGGATCAAAACCCTGTTGAAATGGCCAACACAATTTTTGGAGATCGCAAACCCAAACGCAGCAGTCGTCCGATCTTTGACTGGTTCCTGATGTGTATCGCGTGTCTGCTGCCGCTCGATGTGGCCATTCGTCGCGTCCAGGTGGACTTTGGATGGGTCAAGCGATTGTTCCGCCGTAATAAACGCGAATCCACAGCCACCATGGGCGCACTGTTGCAGCGGGCGGGTGAGGTGCGTGCGTCGATGAGCAAGGATCGTGATCCTGTCGGCGGCGCTCCACGTTCTGAGCCTGTCGCTGGCCGACCCATGGCGACTCGGCCACAACCTCAGCGGCCACCTGCGACCACGGGCCAGAAACCAGAAATCAATCCTTCGACCCCCACTGCGCCGAATTTGCCGGGACCACCGACCGAGGGCGGTACGACATCCAGACTGCTGGAGATCAAACGCCGA
>JAYSPO010001182.1:0-8271 GCA_043722015.1 Candidatus Kuenenia sp.
CCAATTCGTGTCCATTCGTGGTTCCCGGTCTGGAAAACGGGCTTCAAACGGCGGACACATAGAAAACGTTACAGTCAGGAAATTTTGAAATTTGAAATACAAAGCGCGGGGCGTTGCCCACGCGGTTAAACGAATGTGCCATCGTTAACCGCGCGCGGTGTAAGCACCTGTCCAGAATTATGTTGGCATAATTCGTTTAACGGCGAGCCGCAGGCGTAGGCGATTCCCGCTTGCTTCCGCTTACGCCTGCGGCTCGCCGTTAAACGAAAGAACTTATGCACGAGTGCTTATATCAGAAAACTTCCGTGATTTGAATTGTCGCTCAGGCAAGGTCGTTCCAGAGAAGTTCCTCAAGATCGCGACCGCCAAACAGGCGGTCAAGTTGCCGGACTCCCTTGAGCATGTCGTTACCGGAGCCGCCGAACAGCGTATTGCGCCCGGAGCCACCGTCGAGCATGTCATGGCCGCCGCCGCCGAACAGAGTGTCCCACCCGTCTTCGCCCCAGATTCGATCGGCTGCGTCGCCACCGATCAGAATGTCATTGCCTCGGCCGCCGTAGAGGTCACTGCTGACATTGACATTCACCAGAGTCACAAGATCATTTCCGGCACCGGCATCAACCGTGATGTGGTTAACCAAGGCCTGAGTAAAGCGACCAATGAGTCGACCGTCCGACGTCACGGCAAATCCGCCTGTTCGATTCACGATGCGGATATTGTCTGCGCGCGAAGTTCCGTTCACGAACAACTCGCCGTTCACCAGATTGGCGGATGCTGTTCCCGCGTCTTTTTTCAGGAGGTTTCGAACCACGTATTTTCCCAGCCGATCGCCAGCATCCAGACCGGCGACGTTATCAAAGCTGAAGTGGATGCCACCATAAACGCGACTGATTCCGGATTCCGCAGCGGCCTGAGAAAAGCTGGTGAACGTGCGACTTGCCACGCCTGCCGCTTCAGACGGCAGGACGAAGTGCACTTGATCCGTTCCGAAGAAGCCCTTCAGGATCGCCGCCGCCGCTGCACTGAACGTACTGTGGCCGGATGTATATGTTGAGAACGCCGGCGTTGTCAGCAGCGGCGTCCATGACTGATCCGCAACCGTCGCCGCGTTGTTGTCGGTATCCGCAGACTGGATCGCGGTAATGGGTCGCCAGAAGTTCGTCTCGTACTTCGCATCCCAGCTGGCAATTGCCGCGTCGGCGAGTCCGATGTTGAGCATCGCGAACAAACGGGCATTTTCTTCCAGTGAATTGTGCCGGTCTTCCGCCACAATCTGAGCCACCACGTTCCAATGGCCAGGAGGCGTTGCCGTCCCGCCGCCGTTGGCCCAGAACTTTGCGATGGCTGTCTGGTCTGCAGTCCGAGTTGTGCTGGTGGCGGAACCTATTGTCTTCACCTCATTCAGCGCCGTCGCATAGGCAACACTGGTCAACGCCGGCGGAGCAACCGGGCGGAACTGCGAACCGCTCGTCATCGCCCATGGATGCACATTCGGCCATTGCGGGAGCACGGCAGATTGGAGAGCAGGCGGCGTTGGTCGCCAGTCGCCGGGATCTGTTCCAGGGGTGTAAGTGACGGTTGTCGAAGAACCGTCGGTGGCGCGCAAACTCAGGATCTGACTCGCGGCCGCCTTGCCCGCGTTGACGCCGTCGGTCTCTGCCTGACCATCCGGAATTGCAGCCAGCGCCGCCCCGTATTTAGTATCAAACGTTGCCTTCTGCGCCGGGAAAATTGAGATCAATGTTTCATAAGCCGCAGAGACGACGGCAGCCTCTTTGGAAGCGCGTGGATGGACGACAACCGTCGTCGCGTACGGAGCGTACTGACGATCGATCGAATTCACGGCGTCAAAGATCGCGGTATGCACGATCGCGAGGTCTCGTGAGGCAATTGGCGGAGCTGTGCGATCCGTGCGGATGGCATCCAGCAGAACCTGATTCCACTGGATCACCGCGTCGCCCGACAGGTACTGGCGACTCTCAAGGACTTCTGCAGCCGGAACCCGCTCGATTCTCAAGGCAGAGGCACGGCGAACATTCTGCCGATTCAAAAATATACCTGTTGGTCGAATCGTGAACATGGAAAATGTAATCCAGTTATGTATTGTTTAACGCAATGCAGCAACGCTTGATTGACAACTCTGTGGGACGCATCTCTGCACACAAACCTACACCATACGGGCGCATCTGACGGGATTCAAGTATGTTTCCTGAATACCTGATCGAGCATTGGCTAAGTCAGGAGAATACTCAAACCTTGGCTGTAATGCGTGCCAACCCCGGCGCATGGGGACTGTCGTTTTATTCTTCAATGTCGGCATTTTCGTTTAACGGCGACCTGCAGGACCTTACTTTGAGTGCCCATCAGGTCAAAAACCTGTTCCGTATGTGGCAATTCTGAAAACGTCCGCAACCTACACCGAAGCCATCCTGATCCGCTTGACACGATCCAGCAGCACGGCGAGCAACAGGACACCACCAAGGACCATTTCCTGACTGTCTGAGTTGACTCCCCTGAGATTCATTCCATTGCGAATCACGGCAATGATGAAAGCCCCGATCAGTGTGCCAAACATGCGTCCTTCGCCTCCCATCAGGGATGTGCCACCGACGACCACGGCTGAAATGACTTCCAGTTCGTACATTGTGCCGTATTTCGGATCGCCGGCATTCAGGCGTGATGACACCATGATACCCCCCAGTCCGGCGAGGGCTCCACAGATCACATAGACAATCATCGTCGTTTGCTTCACCGGAATCCCCGAGAGCCGCGATGCCTGAGCGTTCCCGCCGATCGCATACAGATATCGGCCAAACACGGATCGACTCATGACAAGATGTGTCAAAACGTACAGCACAATCATCAGCAGGATTGCGTTCGGCACGTTGAATGTACTCCCATTACCCAGCCAGCGAAATGATGGCGGCACGGCGTTGATGGACTGGAATTCGGACAGTCGCTTTGCCAGTCCGCGCGCGAGAAGCATCATCGCCAGTGTTACGATAAAAGGAGGTAGCTGGCACATCGTCACCATGATTCCGTTGAATGCACCCGCCGCTGCCGCGGCCAGAACAGCAACCATAAATGCCACAGCGACGGTTGTGGCAGACGCCGTAACACCGCCGCCAAGATCGCGAATAATCATGGTCGCAATCACCGACGACAGCGCAACCAGCGAGCCTACGCTCAGATCCATTCCACCGGTGATGATCACCATGGTCATCCCGATGGCGATGACGGCGTAGACAGCCGTCTGATTTGCTACACCGATAAGGTTGCTGGCCTTGAGGAAATTCGGCCAGCTTCCGGTGCCGGGGGAAATACGACGATCGCTGGTGAGCTCCGGGAACTTGTCGAGCACCGTCCATGCTGCCGAACTTCCGGTCAATGCGACAGCATCGATCGTGACGCCATCATCGACCGCCTTCTGCAACGCCTGTCCTGCGTCAACCGGAGAACCCGTTGTCACGGCCATCACCGTCGCACCAGCGGATTCCAGTCGATCCTTCGCCGCATCTGCAAAGGCTCGATCGTCTTCCGAACCAGGCACAGCAATGATGACCCTGGCCGCGACGCCGAATTCCGCGAGGATCTCATCCGCTATCGCAGCTCCGACATCCGCACCTGTC
This sequence comes from Candidatus Kuenenia sp., assembly GCA_043722015.1. Lineage (GTDB taxonomy): Bacteria > Planctomycetota > Planctomycetia > Planctomycetales > Planctomycetaceae > SXXK01. The sequence continues at coordinate 3,630 of JAYSPO010001182.1, forward strand.
GGCCGCTGAGGCTGGATCGTGAGAATACTGAATCCCGCCATCAGCAATAACAGGACAAACACCATGCCATATTCGGCAACGAAGCGCCGCAACAGGTTATGCGTTCCGGATTTTGACGGCGATGACATGATGCGGCGTTCTGAAGTAAGGATTAAGGATCGGGTGATTGCAGCTCGGTCCAAAGTTGCGATTCCTGTAGCTTGGACATTCATGTCCGAGATATTGACCAGGCACGGTCGCATTATCGAGCGGCTGTCAATATACAATAGGATTCGCTTCGACCGTGTTTCATGGCTATGCGACGGACATGAATGTCCATCCTACATTGGATCGTTCCACCATCGCGCGCAAAACTTGACTCATCTGCAACATGATTTGAAAAGTGCGGGTAGCTGAAGCGGGCCAATGTCTTAAAATCGCAACGACGGCCGTTCATCGAGGTCCAGCTGCATCCTGCGGAGACCCTCCTCCACCGTCACCAATGGCCGGTAACCAAAGTCGCGCTGAGCGGCTGCAATACTGTAGCTGTGCGAACCGGACAGTTGAGCTGCCACGAAGCGGGTCATCGGCGGGTCTTGCTGCCGTCCTGAAAACTTCCATGCCGTTTCAAGAACCGATCCCACATACCACGCCATCGTTGAGGAAATCCGTCGAGTTACCGGTGGAAGGCCAGCACGTGCAAGGACCAGATTGATCCAGTCCCATAGATTGACGGCGTCCGGCTCGTTGATGAAGTAGGCCCGGCCCGCCGCGGTTGTCGAATTCCGCAGCGATTCCTCCGCCTGCAGATGCGCGGCTGCCGCATTCTCCACGTACGAAATCGAAACGACGTTGTCACCGCGTCCCACTTGCCGCAATTGACCGGCCCGCGCTTTCTGAATGAGCCGCGGAATCAAATGATTGTCACGTGGCCCCCAGATCAAATGCGGACGCAATGATGCAGTTCGCAGTGCGTTCGGATCATTAGCCGCCAGCACCGCCTGCTCTGCCAGTGCTTTCGAATGCGGATAATGGCATAACCACTTCGTCGAATACGGCAACGATTCGTCAGCATTGATGTGATCTGACCCGTCAAACACGACGCTTGGGGAGCTTGTATAAATCAGTCGTTGAACGTCGCACTTGCGACAGCCGGAGATTACGTTCAGCGTACCAGTCGTGTTGATGCCGTGGTACGTTTCCCAGGAACCCCAGATTCCGGGCACAGCGGCAACGTGAAACACGGCGTCCATCTTCTCGCAGGCTCTTTCGACAGCTCCTGCATCTCGAAGATCACCCGGCTGCGTTTCGACACTCAATGCGGTCAAAGCCGGATATTGACCTCGACTGAAGACCCGCACTTCATGCCCGGCCGCGCGGAGCTGTTCCACAATGTACAGCCCCAGAAATCCGCCGCCGCCGGTGACTAATGCCTTCATACTACTATCGATCAGAATCTTCGCGTGGCACGAAGTAATTTGGTAGCGGAACGTAGGTGAAGGCAGGGAAATCCAAAGGCAAAACACAAATCGCATTTTTAACCACGGAGGGCACGGAGATCACGGACGGAATCGCAGAAAGTATTTGGTCAGGATGAAGTCGAGAATGCAATTGTATTGCCCCGACCTCCAGCCTCTGGTACTCCGTGTTCTCCGTGAACTCCGTGGTAAAATAAAAATTATATTTGGTTGCGGGCGAAGCCCGCGTTGGGCCCTCCGTGGTTAAACAAAAATCATACCTGGTTGCTGCCCAACGGGGCGCGCTGGGGTATTTGGTTTCATTCTTCTTCGCGGTCGGCTCTGGCCTGTTCCCATTCTTCCATCGTGCAGACAACTTCGCGAGCCTGGGCTCCGTTGTAGTCGCCCACGATTCCGTCTTCGGCCATGTAGTCGATCATCCGCGCTGCGCGACCATACCCGATTCCCAGGGCGCGCTGCAACAGAGACACACTGCCCCGGCCTTCACGGATGACAACCGCGACCGCGTCATCGTACAGATCATCATGATGCCGCGGCCCGGAATCTCCACCACCGGCACCCCCCGCGCCTGTACCCGCCGCCGCAGTCAGTTTCAACAGTTCCGGACTGTACTCCGGTTCGGTGTCACTGAAGAAGGCAATCACAGCGTTGATCTCTTCATCACTGACATACGTGCCCTGAGCACGTGTCAGATGACTGGTCGATGGTGCCAGATACAGCATGTCGCCGCTCCCCAGCAATCTTTCAGCTCCGCCTTCATCCAGGACGACGCGACTGTCCATCTTGCTGGCCACCTGAAACGAAATTCGCGCCGGCAGGTTCGATTTGATCAGACCAGTGATGACGTCCACGGTCGGTTTCTGAGTTGCGAGGACAAGGTGAATCCCGACAGCACGTGACTTCTGAGCCAGACGAATGATGTACGCTTCGACGTCCTTGCCCGATGTCATCATGAGGTCGGCCATTTCATCTGCAATGATCACGATGAACGGCATGCGTTCCGGAACGGCAGCCGCATCCGGATCCGCTTCGGTCATCCCCAGCCGGTCAAGCACTTCAGCTTTGCCAAGCTTGTTGTAGCTGTCCAGATGACGCACGCCGACGCGTGCCAGCAGATCGTAGCGTTCTTCCATCTTGTCCACAGCCCATGCCAGCACGGCTTCCGCCTTCTTCATGTCCGTAATCACAGGATGCATCAGATGCGGAATCTTCTTGTAGGGACTGAGTTCGACCATTTTCGGGTCGATCATCAACATCCGCACTTCGTCCGGTGTGCGCGTCATCAACAGAGACAGAATGAGTGTATTCAGACACACGCTTTTGCCCGTGCCCGTCCGTCCGGCGATCAGTAGATGCGGCATTTTAGCCATATCGACGGTCAAGGGGCGACCGCTCACGTCCTTGCCCAGGAACAGCGGCAAACGCATCTCGTCGGAAGAAGCACGTGCCGTCTGCAACAGTTCACGCATCCGCACTACGACCTGCTTGTCGTTTGGAACTTCAACACCGACGGTATTCTTTCCCGGAATCGGAGCGACCACGCGCACGGAGGGAACTCGCAACGCGATCGCCAGATCATCTTCCAGCGCTGTGATCTTGTTCAGGCGCAGACCGCGTTCCAGTTCCAATTCGAACTGAGTCACGACTGGTCCGGTATCGATTTCTGCAACTTTGACGTTCAGGCCAAATTCTTCGAATGCATTTTCCAGAGTCGTAGCCGCAACGCGGGCTTTCTTCGCCAGTTCTTCGTACGGAAACTCCTCGGATTCCAGCAACAGATTGATATCGGGCAGCGAGAATCCACGCCGCTGTGCCACTGCCAACCCGTCCGGATTGTGGAGGGCCAGTGATGCTGGCGGATTGATGCGAATTGAACGACCCTCAACTTCCGCGATGTCGGGCTCAGGCACGACCGGTGCCACCTTGAACGGAATGGTCGATACATTCTGATCGGCGTCGCGTTGAGCGGTCTTCGGTGTTTCTTTCCGGGGCTTCACAGTGGAAGGAGCACGTTGTAACCAGCCACTCGTCGCCCGAATCGCACTGGCCGGCAGTGCGGCAGCGTGCAGCACAGGCTGCAGCGCGTCAGATAACGGCGTAAGCAGGACACCCGCAGTGAGCAGGCTGCCTGCAAAAATTATGATGCCGGCACCGGAGAGCTTCTGTTCCAGCAGAATCCCGGTCCATGCTCCGATCTGACCGCCACTGCCATACGCGGAACCGGAAGAGATTCCAGGAACAAGAAGATGCAGCAGCGCACAGGATGACGTTGCCAGGAGCAACAGTCCAATCAGTGTTGTCGCTGTCCGCCGTGAAGGCTCGCGGGAAAACAATTTCAGATCCCACGACACGAGCCCAGCCAGAACAATCCACACGCCGAACCCCATCCATTGGCGTGTGTAATAGGCCACGGACGCACCGACTTCACCGCAGATGTTGGTGGGAATCTGTCGTTGAGGAAACACCAGACTGGACGGCGGATCCGCCGGGTCGTAGCTGAGGAAGCTCAAACCGACGAACACGACGAGGGCGAGCAGCCCCAGTGCGAGTAAGTCGGTCTTGAGTCGTTCTCTGTCCAGCATCTGATCGGCCTCAAATGTCCGATGCGCGCAACGCGATCGGGAAACACATTTGCGTGTTTTCAATGTGAAAGTACGTAACAGCGAGTGTCCAATATTTTCGCGATCCCCGCGACCGCATGATGGACTTCCGGCAGCTTTCGCGACGGATCGGAAAGCCCACCTGCGGCAACACTACCACCCTGACTTTGGTTCGCTGTGGCAAAATGTCACCCGACGTCGCGAAAAGTCACCACGCGGTCACGACCTGACGCCTGTAACAGTCAGCGAGAAATAAACGAAAATCCGCTTGTGTCGGACGGTCAATTTGAACGGTCGTAACGACCGGCGTTTGCCGCTCATTTCAAAAAAGTCAGATTTCATTCCTTGACGCTGAAGACGTTCACTGGCTTTTGAAAGTCAACCACAAAAGACTTCGTTTCGCTGATCTTCGGTTCACCTTCATCGCACAACACAATCTGCCAATCACATCGGATGCAACGACTATGCAGATAGTGGGCAGGAGATCGATTCGACTGATTGTGATGTAGGGTGTGACAAGCAACGCGCAGGCACACCGAATCCCAGACATGGTGTGCCTGCGCTGCCGCTTGTCACACCCTACAA
>JAYSPO010001183.1:0-6578 GCA_043722015.1 Candidatus Kuenenia sp.
GTAGAATGACGTGTCCTCTTTGATGTCGGCTAATATGACGGTGACCACGAAAGAGACCGGGTAGCCCTTGAGTTGCCAGCCAGTCATCTCTTTCAGAAATGGCTGCCCCGCTTTAAGGCTCGTGAAAAATGGCGCGATGGAATTGCCGAATTCGTCGGTCCACCGAAACGTCGTCCACGCACTTGGTTCGCCCTCGACCACGACATCATCACTGATGTCACTTTTAACCATGCAAAAAAACTCGCTTCTGCCGCCCATCGCTTTTCTCACTGAAGGGGCCCTGAATCTCCATACAACCGATTGCGAGGAATCTCACGGAGTCTTGTCGAGCAGGTTTTCTCTCTGGATGCATTCCCAAACTTCCCAACGATGGACGAAAACATCCGCAGCCACCTCGAAACCCAGCCTCACGCGCCCCTGCTTGATCTCCAGCACTGTGACCTTCAGCAGTCCTTCGATGTCGTCTGTCTTTCCGACAACGACGGCCTCCAATTGCTTCCTTGACAAGACCAACATGCCTCAGCCTCCTAATTCATGACTAAGCAGACGGTTGACAAGCGTTTCATTTCACAAAAACGCCGATCAGAGCACTCTCAGAAATGCGACGAGGTCTGCCTTCTGGTCGATGGTCAGCTTGAGTTCCAGAATCAGATTGAAAAACTCGACAGTATCGTCCAGCGTAAGCAGTCGGCCGTCGTGCAGGTACGGCGGCGAGTCCTTGATGCCACGCAACGGAAAAGTCTTAATCGGACCGTCGGCAGACGCCATACGTCCGTTGATTGTCTGTGGCTTGAAGAAGCGTTCGACCTTCAAGTTATGCATGAGGTTGTCGGTGTAGTACGGAGCTGTATGGCAGGCGGCGCATTGTGCCTTGCCAAAAAACAATGTCTCGCCTCGCAGCTCCGATTCGCTGGCCAGTTTCGGATCCAGCCTGCCGAGCACAGTCAGCTTTGGGGCTGGCGGGAAGTCCAGCAGGGCCTGAAACTCAGCCATGAAGTGGACCTGACTGCCGCGTTCCAGAATATTCACACCCTTTTTCGTGGCAAGAACCGGATCGCCATCAAAGTACGCGGCTCGCTGTTCGAACTCCGTGAAGTCTTCGACGCTTTTTAAGGCTCGTTGAGATCCAAACAGTCGCTGAATGTTTACACCTCGCAGGGAAGGCGTATCCAGCCGATGGCGGAATTCCTGAGGGCGAACATCTCCGGCCAAATGTGTTGAGGCATTGCTGTGTCCGTTGGCATGACAATCGAAACAGGCCACTCCGCGACTTGGGCGAACCGAGCGACGGTCATCGGTCTGGTTGAACTGCTGTTGCATAAACGGCGCGACAAGCAACCGCAGTCCTTCCAGTTGTTTTGGATTCAGGGCGTCTTTGAAGAGTTCATGGAAGTTGTCCATCGTCACCAGTTTTCCGTGCGACACGTCGCCAAGGTCGGGTCGCGTTGTCAGGAAGATCGCGGGCGGAAATTCGGGAAGGAAGTGATCGGGCAAATCGTAATCGAGGTCGAATCGTGTCAGATCGCGAGCCTCCTGCTTCTTGATCTCATCGATATGAAACTTAGGAAACAGCATGCCTCCTTCCGGATGATTTGGGTGCGGCAGAGGAAGAAAGCCTGCGGGGAACACACTTTGTTCGCGGATTTCCGCCGGGGTCATCTCGGCCAAGGCTTCCCACGTTTGACCATTGGTCAGTCGAACTCGAACGCCGGCCTGCACCGGTTTCTTTCGTGCCATTATGGATTCCGCTGCCGGTTGATCGCTGAGATCGTAGCGAAGCTGAAGCAGTTCAAGGTGTCGCTGCTGGATGGCTGGTTTAGCCTCCACCATCCGGTTCATGACAGAAGCGAAATCTTCCGGAGCGGCAACCGGCGCAATGATGGCCGGGGTCTTCGGTAAGGCCGGTTTCTGAAGACTTGGCGACTTCCGACCAGTATCCTGGGCGCTGGCAACGCACAGCGACAGAATCATGGCCAGAAAAGCTCCTGCGTACTTCGTGCAGCGTCGGTGTGCTACGTAACCCATAACGAACTCCTATATTTTGTTCAAAGACGAGCGGCAGATGAAAAAATACCCATTACAGAATTACTCAATACTGCTCTCAGTTATTCTGACCCGTTCAATGGAACCTCGTTCCGAGTTTTCGTTGTGCCCACATCCTGCGACACCCACACGCCGCTTAAATCGACTCGTCGGTGATCGCCCAGATCAGGGGCCACTTCCGCAGGCGCGTCTTTGAGGGTCCCGTTGTGCTCAGACATGGCATTGGACTGGGCATCCCAATACGCCCACTTGTCAACATCGACTCGCAGCAGTGCCAGCTGGGGATCGTTGACCCCGTCCGGAAACCACACTCGAAGATCTTCATGCCACAGCTTCTCGATCATTTGCCGGTCCTGGACCAGTGTGGCCCGACCCGAAAGCGACACATAGACGGATTCTTCTGAGTTCTCGTAGGTCACATTGACCTGGCCTTCCTCTTCGACTTCACCCACCTTGGCGGAGTCCGCCTTTGTGAAGAACCACAGACCGCCGTCAAAGGGCGGCGCCTGCGTGGCCATGGGGCGACTGCAAAGTGAACCGTCTTTGCAAACGGTTGTCATCATCGCGATCCTGATGCCCCGAATGAGGTTTTCCAGATGGTCAATGTCGCGTTTGGAGCTCGTTGATAGTGTCATCGTTTTTCATCCTTCGTCGATTGCGGAATGTTGCTCGTGTCTCCGATGCGAGTCTTCCCGCCGCGGAGTCACGGGCTACTTTGGGTTGCGGTCTGCGTGCATCCTGCAGAGAGAGCAACATAAGCACATGCCTTGGTAGCGGGTCGGTAGGCCAACTCATTCAAGGATACTGTCCTGAATGAGTGTTTGTGATCAGTAGTTTGTGATCACTGAGTTTCCGAAGTGTGTAACTTCGGATGCTCCGTGTGTTTTTGCAGCTTCTGCGGCGCTATTTGCTATCTCTGATTCCACGGGTGCGGCAAAGACGATGAGGTTGTTCTTCACGGCATCGAGGTATCGCTGAAGCATTTCGCCTTCCATATCGCCGAAGAAGTACTCAGAAACCCTTTCCTTCCACTTTTCAAGCTGCGCGATTCCTGGGAGTCCGTCGAGCAATTCAATGTCATCAACTCCCAGCGTCGCCAACGAGTCGCAGAGGGCTTTGAGTTGGTGGCGATCCTGAATGATTCCAAAAACGTTTCCGTACAGAACTCGCTCGGGGTTCTGTTCAATGGTTCCAGTTTCGATGTTCATCTCTTGGTTCCTTTCTAAAGCCTTCATAGATAGTGCGTGCGTTCGCCGATCACCAGATTTTCAATGGGCGTTGCCTTGATGTGACAACGCCCTGAGTTTCCGGCAAGGTTCACCCGAGCTGTGCGCGGGTTACGGTGTTGGCGGCTTTGGAGGATCGACTTTCGGCGGCTCAGGTTTTGGTTCAACCTTGGGCGGCTCAGGTTTTGGTTCAACCTTGGGCGGCTCAGGTTTTGGTTCAACCTTGGGAGCCTCAGGTTTTGGTTCAACCTTTGGTACTGCAGGTTTTGGTTCAACCTTTGGTACTGCAGGTTTAGGGTCAACCTTTGGTACTGCAGGTTTAGGGTCAACCTTTGGAACGTTGGGTTTTGGATCAGCATTCCCTCGGCGAGGTTTCGGTTCTCCTTTCGGAGGATCTGATTTTGGCAGTCCCTTTTTGCCCGGCTGCGGATCCAGCTTTGGGTTAACAGGTTTCGGATCGGCTTTAGGCACGACAGGCTTCGCATCATCTTTCGGGACGTCGACCTTTGGGTCGCCCTGACCGCGTTTAGGCTTTGGTTCGCCCTTGGGACGATCTGACTTTGGCACTAAAGGAGTGCCAGGCTTCGGATCGACTTTGGGCACGTCAGGCTTTGGATCAACCTTTGGGACGTCAGGCATTGGATCTGTCTTACCGCCTTTGGATTTCGACTCGCCCTTCTTGCCAGACTTGGGTTCGGCTCCGGGAGTTTTCTTCACTGCAGGCGGTTTTGTGTCGGTGCCGGGACCCTTCTGCGAGCCTTTGGCCTTCTCAGGATTCGGCCTTGCCTCACGAGGAACTCGTGGTTTGGCCTCTACGTTCGGATCGACTTTCGGAGTGTCCGGACTCTTCGGTGCGGACACGCCTTTTCCGGGCGTCTCGACAGTTGTGGAGACAACAGGAGACTTCGGAAGTTTGACAATCGCCGGCTCGGATGGTTTGTTCGGTTCACTCGGATTGTTGGGACGAATCGCCGTGGTTTCGGCTTCGAGCTTCTGTCGCTCGTTGCGGAACTTCTGCATCTCCTGCCGACGTTGTGCCAGTGCTTCACGCTCTCCCTTGTCCACAACTTGAAACCGCTGCGGACTTTCCTGATCCCTGGTCAGCTGGTCGAGCGACATTGCGACAAGAAGAGACTTGTCATCGGACTGTCGGGCGTTCGCATTTCGCTCAATCAGGGCGGCCAGCGTGCGAGGCGGTCTCTGGTCCTCATGGTCGCGGCGATGTGCGAAGTCGCGTTCGACGCGGTGATGCCAATCACGGTCTTCACGATTGTCCCATCGTTGCCGAGCATAAAATGGATCATAGCCATGGCCACTTGAACCGTATGAAAACCACGGGTAATACCCTCCAGTGCTGTAGTTGTTCGCATAGTAGTCACCAAAGTAATAATGATGGTACTGAGGTCGCGAGAACAAGTGAGCCGTGAACAATCGCAGGTCAATCACTGTTGACGGTGAATACGAATAGCCGCGTCGCGAGTAGACACCCGAATCAAAATACACCGGTGCAAACAAGACTCCGCGTCGTGAGACGGAGTGATCATAATAGCCATTCACAAAGACATAGCCTCGTGGTGAACAGACATAGTGAGCTGGAACCCAATCCCAGTCCGTCTGCATCGGTGCCCAGTAGCCGGGACGCCAGGCATAGCGATTCTGTTGCCAGATCCAACAGCCAGGTAGCCAGTTATGGTCATGTGAAGGTGCATCAATGTTGGGCCCAATTTCGGCAGTCGCAGGCGGCTCGGGCAGATATTGAATCTCGGTCTGCGTTGCATCAGCCCAGTATCCTGAAATCCATTGGTACCCTGATTCCAATTCCGTCCAATAGCCAGGCATCCACTGGCGGCCCGGCGGCAGGTCGCGCCAGATACCGCTGACCCACAGAAAATCCTCTCGTTCATCGTCCCAGGCAAGGTAGCCAGGAATCCAGGCGACGTTGTCGCCTTCGGGACGCTGTTCTGGAGCCACTTCTTCAATGGCTTCCGGAGGCTTACTCGGCACGATGATGCCGGGCTCAGGATCGAAGCTGATCGTTTCTGCGAAGGCTTCATGAACCGGCCCGCGGGTCAGCACCTGTACCCCTTCTTCCACATCCGCTTGAGTTCGCGTCGCTGCATTCGCAGTGTTTAAGCCGCCGAACGTGCCAAGAGACACGAGTGTGGCAATCAGACATTCGTTGAAAATATGCGTTGGGTTCATAGTCGTCGGTCTCTCGAGCATTGGCTCGTCTTGTGAATTCTTAATCTGATCCCTGTGGATTCATAACCAGTCAATGTTGCATAATAAAAACCGGGTGTCGGATAGTTCCCAACACCCGGCGATGTGGCAACGAACGTCCTGCGACGCTCAGTCCAGCAGATTTACCGAGCGAAGTCGCCGTCCTTGACGATTGCTTCGATGCAGGTCAGAGCTTTTTCGTCGGATTTCTTCGTGGTGACTCGGATCTTTGTTCCGGCTTTCAGATCGCTTGCTTTGCAATCCTTCTTGTCGCAAGTCACTTTCGTGTCATCCGTGATCGTGTGTGAATGCTCTTTACCGTCATCGCCTGTCATGACCAGCGTGCTGCTGGTTGCACTGACGACCTTGCCTTCGTGTGTATTGGCAAACATGGCATTCTTGCTGATGGCCTCAACATTTGTCGCAGCCTTTGCATCTCCAGTCTTGGTCGTCACGCGAATCTTAAGGCCGGCTTTCAGGTCTTCCGTCTTGCAGGTTTTTCCATCCAGCGTCAACTTGGCGTTCTTTGCAAGAGTGTGACTGTGTTCCTTGTCATCTTTGCCCTTCATCACCAACTCTGTGCTGGTGATGCTGACAATCGTGCCGTCGTGCGTTGCTTCTTTTGCGTCCTCGGCAGTGAAAGCTGCCGCGCTTCCCGCCAGAACGGCCAAAGCGATCGCACTCATTGGCATTGTCTGATATTTCATAATTACGTCTCCGCTGACAATGATCATTGACCGTCCGCGAAAGCAACATGCTCCCGCCGTTCAGTGGCTGGTTCAGCCAAAGCTTCCGATTGGCCAACGTCTCAGGAATCCGCCAGCAGAACCGACCCACGAAATGTTTTGACAGGGTTGATGAAGCAATTGACTTTATAAGTTTGCCGTCAATCCAGGACGCTCAAGCTTCTATTCTCCGTTTGGAGTGAATTGCTGTTAAACAACCCTGATACTCAATCCCTTTCGCATGCCGATTCTGTTGACGGATGATCCATAACGAATTGAGCCATTCGGCCCGATTCTGATTTCACAAAACTGAGTTACGTTACGGCTCTGGAGCCGTACGCTGCTACTTGCTTGACGCCGGACT
>JAYSPO010001184.1:0-1850 GCA_043722015.1 Candidatus Kuenenia sp.
TAGTAGTACGAATGAGGAGCATTCCAATTCGTGTTCATTCGTGGTTCCCGGTCTGGAAAAAGGGCTTCAAACGGCGGACACATAGAAAACGTTACAGTCAGCAAATCTCAATTTTCAATTTTCGAAATCTCAATGGTCAATCAGCGGCAATGAGCCCTGATTGGCCATTGTTCTTCACACCCTGTCCAGCAAAGGCCTTTACCTGTGATTAATCGAATCGAACCAACTTTTGTCATCGTCGGTGCCGGTGGAATCTCCCGGTCCTATGCGCAGGCCTTTGTGCAGGGATTGCCCTATCAGCTGGTCGGTGTGGCAGACATACGAATTGAATCGGCACGCGAAGTGGCTGCGATGGTCGCGGCACAGGCGTACGACAACGTCGATCAGATGATCGAAGAGTTAAGGCCGACAGCCGCGATCGTCTGTACACCGCCCTCGACGCATCCGGACGTCTGTATTCGATTGATGGAACAGGGTGTCCATGTCCTGTGCGAAAAGCCCTTGGCGATCAGTACGGAAGAAGCTGTCCGCATGGCAGAAACGGCGGAACGCTGCCATGTTGTTTTTTCAATGGGCTCGAAGTTCCGCTTCGTGGCCGACGTGCAGAAGACGCGGGAAATTGTTGATTCCGGAATTCTGGGGGACATCATTCTGTACGAAAACACATTCGCAGGATTCTGCGACATGTCCCAACGCTGGAACAGCCAGCCAGCCATCAGCGGAGGCGGCGTGTTAATCGACAACGGAACGCACTCTGTCGATATTCTGCGCTATCTGCTGGGCAATATCACCGAACTGCAGGTTGTTGAAGGTCGACGCATTCAGAATCTGCCGGTTGAAGACACAGTGCTCCTCTTCGCCCGGACCGAAAGCGGAGCGATGGGGAATATCGATCTGTCCTGGAGCCTGAACAAAGTCCGCGCGGACTTCATCAGTCTTTACGGATCGAAGGGGACATTGTCAGTCGGTTGGAAAGAATCGAAATATAAGCTGGCTGACCAGAAGGACTGGACGATTTTCGGCAAGGGGTATGACAAAGTTGCGGCGTTCGGAAATCAGATCCGGAACTTTGGTGGAGCAATCTGCGGCACTGAAGAATTGATTATCACCCCCGCTGATGCCATTGCCTCCGTGCGCGTCATTGAGACTGCGTACGCAGCGTTGCAGACAGAACAGTGGCACTCCGTGGCACCGGCTTCGCTGTTTCGCCGGAGAGTTTCGAGCGTTCCGGTTTCAGAGAAGTAGAGACCAAATGGCGATCGACAGGGCGGCATTTCTGAAAACTGAAAACTGAAAACTGAAAACTGAAAACTATTTCCCATGCCACGCATTCATCCTACGGCAATCATCGAATCTAACGTGCAGCTTGGCGAAGGCACGTCTGTCTGGGACAGCGCGCATGTTCGGCACGATGCGGTCCTGGGGGAAGAGTGTATCGTCGGCGGCAAGTCAATGATTGCCTACGACGTGCGGATCGGAAATCGTGTCAAAATCAACTCGAACGTCTACATCTGCAACGGTGTTACGATCGAAGACGGCGTGATGATCAGCGCCGGTACGATTTTTACCAACGACAGATTTCCTCGTGCGACCATGCCGGATCTGAAACAGCTCAGGTCGTCGGATCCGGATGAACGTACACTGGCAACTGTTGTGCGTGAAGGCGCGACCATCGGTGCCGGGTGCATCGTGGGCTGCAATCTGGAAATTGGCCGCTGGGCGATGATCGGGATGGGCTCAATCGTGACGAAATCCATTCCGGATTTTTGCCTCGCGATCGGAACCCCCGCAAGAATTGTCGGTGTTGTCTGCCGCTGCGGAGAGCCTATCCATCGATTTGGTGACCACGC
>JAYSPO010001185.1:0-1150 GCA_043722015.1 Candidatus Kuenenia sp.
TAAACCGTACAGACTGCGGGTTTCTGCGGTCTCATCCGCCAGATCCAGAAGTTTCGGGACAGACGTCTGCATGCGAGCAGCGGTTTCGAAGTTGGCAATACGTGCGGTCAATTCTGTGTTTTCCGGATACCGCGATGATTGGCGGCGATTGAGTTTCTCCAGGTAACGCAACTGGTTCTGACGGGCTTCTGCAGAAACGCCGTTTGGACTCTGCAGGTTCAACACGGGCGACGGGCCGGAGCGAAACACGGTTCCCTGATACACGGCGGGCAACCAGCCGGAACTCCAGTTTTTTTCGCCATCAATCGGCAGCCCACCGGGATCCGACAGAACCACGTACGAAGGCAGATCCTGATTCTCTGTCCCTAGTGCATACGTGACCCATGAGCCGAGTGTCGGCATCCCGGCGAAAAGTCGTCCCGAATGAATCATGCGGAGCGCCGCTTCATGATCGACCGAACCGGTTTTCATGGAACGGACCAGCGTGATCTCATCGGCGATGGATCCGGTGTGTGGCAGAAGTTCGCACAGTTCCATCCCGGACTCACCACAGTGCCGAAAGCGGTAGGGCGAACCGAGGACATTGCCTTTCTGCTTATCGAAATGCGTTTCGAGGTCACCAGCCGGATAGGGTTGACCATGCCACTTCTGGAGTTCCGGCTTTGGATCAAAGAGATCCATCTGGCTCGGACCACCGTTTTGAAACAGGCAAATGACCGACTTCGCACGAGGCTGAACATCGTGGCCAGCGGAAGATTGCGTCTCTGCCGCGGCGCCCTGATTCTGATCGTGCAACATCGCGGCCAGCGCCAGCAGGCCCACGTTGCCTGCATGCTGACCGAGAAACATGCGGCGCGTGGTTTCGAGTGTTGAGTTTGAAGGCACCATAGGTCGGCTCATCAGAAACAACTTGCTATACGCCGCGCAGTCGGAAATGAGTCCGGCGAGCGGAGCGGCGTGAGCCCTCCGGTACCTCTTTTTTGTACCGGCAAGCTGACGCATGCCGCTCGCCAATTCTCTCAATCATGACCGCGTGGAGAATAACGATTCAACCGCTGCGTTACCGCTGGTTCAAAAACTCTTCCAGTGCGCGTCGATTCGACAGGAACGCCATGCGGTTGAGTTCTCTCTTTTTCGGATGACAAAAATG
>JAYSPO010001186.1:0-2314 GCA_043722015.1 Candidatus Kuenenia sp.
GAAGCATTGGCCAAGGACTTCAAGCTGAAATATTCGTCGAAGTTTGAAGCCCAGCCGATACAGGAACTGGCCACGATTCACGGATCCTGCCCTGATATCCATATGATGAAGACGGTCGAAGCCTTCAGCACTGGTTCAGCCAAGATGCGAATGCTGGTGGCCACGGACGTCGCTTCTGAAGGCATCAACCTGCACCACGAATGTCACAACATCATTCACTATGACCTTCCCTGGTCGATCATCTCTTTGATTCAGCGAAACGGGCGAATCGACCGCTTCGGTCAGAAGCATGAACCAGTCCTGAGATACCTGCGAGTCCGCACTGACGTGGGGCTGCTGAAGGGTGACGAATCCATCTTTGATCGACTCATTGAGAAGGTGGAAGAAATCAACCGGTCGACTCGGCAGGGTGAAACGGTCCTGAAACTCTACGATCCGGAAGCGGAAGAACGCTATATCGCCGAAGTGGGTCTGCTGGCCGGCAACGTCCATGTTCTGGAGAAAGCGGCCACCACCGCGAGCAGCGAAGCCATCGAACTCGAAGCCTTGCTGGCGAAAGCCAACCCGGACGAGCACGCTGACTTTCTGAAGTTCCTGTTGGGAGAAACTGACCAAGTCTCATCCAGTTCCGCCGCAGCATCGAAGACCGACGAGAAGCCTTCGCGACTTCGCTTATACAGCGATCGAAAGTTTCTCCTGGAAGGATACCGCTATCTGGCAGAACTGAACTCCAGCTACGCCAGCATTGAAGAAAATGGCAAGCTCATGATGCTGTCGGCTCCCGTGGATCTGCGTCGTCGACTTGGCCAGTCTGACAACCGCAATGATGTGATCTTCGGTTCTACAGCTGTGCCTGAAGAATCCTGGCCCGCGAACCACCAGTTTAGGCTGACGGACGACTCGGACCAGGTCGAACTGGCCATCAAGGCCGCTCGAAATACTTCCGGGTATTGGTCGAAAGAACTTCTCTGCACCGATCAGCATCCAATTCTGAAATGGATTGTTGAACGTCTGGTGATGCTGATGAAACGCGGCGAGTGTCCGTACATTACCTCCCGAGGACTGGCGACCGGGGAGATTTGCTTCTGCTTCATTGGCCAGGTCAGTACCCGAGCCGGCTCACCGCTGGCAGTCAACGCTCATGCAGTTTCGTTCCGTAAGGATGGCGGCTTTCAGGTACGAGAGTTACGCGACGCTCTGGCTGCAGCAAATTTTGACAAGCTGGTAAATGATGGACAGCAGGGCCGACTGAAAGCAGCCGAAATCCTCATCCCGTCAGCCGTCGAATCCAGCCTGAGCCACATGCGAGACTTGCGGAAGCAACACGAGGCCGAGCTGATTCCCCTGCTGCGAGTCGAAGAACGCCGCCTTCGAAACTGGCGAAAGCGACGTGAGGAACTGCTGCAGAACCGCATCGCTCAACTTGGGCCAGGCCATCCAAAATCAAAGCGATATCATAAAGACTTGGAAGAAATGGAATCCTGGCTCAAGGACCGCGGAGAAAACTGGCGTGATACACACTTTACAGCTGCCGCTGATCCATCGACGCAGCTTGTGTTGGTCATCGAAGGAGTGAGATGAGTTTCCAGATGGCGGTTTCCAGTTTCCAGAGAGAAAAAATGAGTCAGAAGCGTTATCAGGAATTGATCGTTTGGCAGAAAGCAATGGAGTTGTCCAAAGCGATCTACCGCGTAACGAAGTCGTTTCCGGACGACGAACGATTCGGGTTGACGTCCCAGTTGCGCCGGGCGTCTGTTTCGGTTCCGAGCAATATTGCCGAGGGCCAGGGACGCTTGACCGCCGGTGAATTCAACCAGTTCCTTGGTACAGCGAGAGGTTCGGTTTTCGAGGTTGAAACTCAAGTACAGCTTGCTTCAGACCTCGGCTACATCCCAGCAAATGATGCCGAACAAATCATCGAACTGACATCAGAAGTCTCCCGGCTTCTCAATGGTCTTATCCGCTCCCTCCAAACTGGAAACCGGAAACTGGAGACTGGAAACTGATGCCCCTCGACACCTGCATCACCAACGTTGGCGAATACTTCTCGTCTCACTATCTCGACAGCACCTTTGCCAAAGACGTGAAGGAATTGGTCGGGAAGTGGAATGAGCAAGGATCGCAATCTGTCCCAAAACGACTGGCAGCGTTGTCGCAACATTACTTCAAAGCCAAGACACAAGCCCTGGACGAAGAACTGCCGCAGGATCGAATCGAATGCGGCGACGAAATCCGTAGCTGGCACAGTCATCTGCTGCAAGCCCTCGGGTATCAAGACCTGCAGCCGTTCGACCACCCGGTCGAAGGAGCCGAA
>JAYSPO010001187.1:0-5122 GCA_043722015.1 Candidatus Kuenenia sp.
GTACGGCGAATACATCGGCGTAGAAATCAACATTCCGACGAACCATGTCAGTGTCGTGCAGAATCCCAGTGTCGGATCAATCGTGGGCGCACATTCCAGATCTGTCGCGCTGAGCGGCAGGGCTCCGGGCGACGTTGGCGACAGGTCATTCAGCTCGCGACGTTGCCATAAACGCTGCAGCACGGGCCACAGATAAATGCCGCTCAATCCTCCGACTGCCAGGCAGATCAGCATCAACGGTGTCCTGATTCGAATTGAAATCACCGAGAGGGCAATCGATGCTGCTGTGAATCGGACCAACAAAGTCAACGGCGGCAATGTGACGGCCTCCGTGGGACTTGAACTTCCCGGTGCCGCGTTCCATGTGGAACGCCCCGACGTCCATCGCAGAAGTCCAGCGATCCCGAGTCCTAATCCGAGCGAGAGCTGTCCCGCAAACCCGTCAAAGAGGAATTGATCCGTAAGTTGCTGAAAGAGGTTTTCGTTCCATGACGACCATCCGGTGACGTACGAGGCATGAGTCGCCGCGACCGCCTGGTAACCGCCGACGTCCTGAAGCTGCCACCACCACGGGGCAAAACTCATAGCAGCGACAACAATCATCAGTGCCAGAATTCCTGTGAACCGCATGATGCTGATCGATTTGCGCCCCTGCAGGATCCACCAGAGCCCGCTCCCGCTGCACACGATGGCCAGAGGCAGCCAGCCGGTGTACTTCATCCACCATGCAAGGCCACACACGATTCCTGCTGCCGCTGCCGTTCGAAAGCATTGCCGAAAGACTGCCCGCGTTCCAAGGCCGACCGACGCGATGATCCAGAACAGGCAGGCGACGTCTGTGAGTGCCATCCGGGAGTACAGGACATGAAAGTCGCTCATGGCGACAACGGCGGAAATAAAGATTCCTGCAGGTTTCCCGAACCAACTTCGGGCGAGCCACCACATTGCCAGAATGGTCGCGCTTCCCAGGACGGCTGAAGGCAGGAACGGAACGTACCAGGAGAGTCCAAAAATCCAACTGACGAATTCCATCATAGCGGAAATCAGAGGTGGTGCGTACAAGTGGCGCGCTGGATAGGGTTCGTTGAATTGTCCGTCGTACCAAAGCACTGAGGCATAGATACCTTCGTCGAAATGTTCGACAGCTTCGCGTTCCAGATGTGAGATTCGCAGCGACATGCCCAATAGAAAGAATCCCACGACAGCGGTGGATTCAATGAGCATCGAACGTAGTTTCATTTAGCCGCTTCCATGTGTGTTGCTGTTGCCTGGCGTGCCGATTGCTGGCCTATGATACCGCGATGGGTTCCGAATTTCATCCAACGGATCCCTCAGATCAGACCGATCCGTGGGATGAAACCCTGTCGTGTGTTCCACTGGGAACACGATTTACGTGGGTGGGAACGAATCCGGCATCGTTTGTTGCGGCGTCGCGATCGTCTACGATACGCCTGACGATCCAATTTCATTCCGCGATTCTGAAACCTCAGCGAGTGCCCTATGTCTGAAGTCAATCCCGAAAAACTTTACGATGCCGCTCGTAAGCTCAAGGACCAGGGCGACCTGGAGGGCTGCGTGACGGCATTGCAGCATATTCTGACCATTGATCCCGGCCATGTGCAGACACACCTGGCACTGGGAGTCCATCTTCAGAAACTGGGACGTCTGGAGGAGGCGATTGCGCACGCGAAGAAAGTCGCTGAGCTGAGCCCCGACGATGCGTTTTCGTTCACACAGTTGTCAGTGATCTACCAGCGCTGCGGCAAGATCTTTGAGGCCGAAGAAGCAATGGCTCGGGCTCGGGAAATTCAGGGCACGCCACATAAGCATTAGTGGGAGCAGCGGCAATCGGACGGATCAGACGGATCCGTCCTACACCCGCCCGTTGCCTATCGCAATACCGAACTGCTGCACAAGAGACCTGCTGACGGTCGCGGTTCGGTCGTGGTTCATACACACGGCACCTCGCACGGCAATGATGTCCGGCTGAATCTGCAACAGCAGCGGCAGGTCTGATACGGTGACGCTGCCGGCAAGTGCCAGTTTCAAGCCGTGTTCCTGTGTCTTCGCGCGAATGGCATGAAGGACGTCCAGGGACATCCGGGAAAGCAAAGACGTGCCGTTCTTGGTGTGGGTGTCGATCAGCAGGATTCGGCATCCACCTTCGATGGCGGCCTGGAGAACCCAATCAACGTCGGGGGAACGTGCCAGTTCATCATCCGCATACGCGACGGCAACCCACTCGTGAGCGCCGCGAATCGTCGAGCGAACCTGATGCCAGTCGGCGACCCACGATAGTGTGGCTTCCGCCGCGCAAGCCTCAGCGAGGCCGAGTTTCAAAAACTCCGGCGCGGCTGTCTGAATCGCATATCGCAGCGAGGTCAGGTCACCGGATTGCCATTCTTTCAACTCACCTAACGCCAAGCTCAAAGGCGGCTTCACGCCGTCGATGCGGCCGACTGCGTCGGCAATTGCCAGGATTACGTCAGGTGATGCGCAACCCAGTGAACCGCGATACGGTTCCTTAACGTCGATAATGTCGGCGCCGCCTTCGGCAGCAGCGATCGCCTCATCCACGTTTCTCACTGACACCAGGAGTTGCGTCATACAACAAACCATGCGTCTTGCGAAAAAGCGAAACGGTGATGAAACGACGCGCGACACGGCTCAAAGTGGCGAGTCCAGCGCCGGAATGATCAGACCTCGGGTGCAGCCTCTTCAGCTTCAGCTTCTTCGGCTTCCTCTTCGTCGCCTTCAAGGTCGGCGTCGAGATCCACTTCGTCGGCAGCTTCTGCATCCACTTCCACTTTGACTTCTTCGTCCTCAATTTCGTCAACGGCAATCGCAAGACCTGACTGCACGACCGGCGTACCATCAGGGTTGAGGGCTTCCTTCATGGGTTGCATGAAGTACCGTCTTTTGCCGCGACCCAAAAGTGTGGCAAGCAGTTCGTCAGCCTTGTCTTTCTCGTGGTACAGGAAGCGCCCTTCTTCCCGCATTGTACTGCTGTACACGACCCAGATCAGCCGGCGGCGCTGCATAGCTTCCTTGGCACGCTTGGTGCGTGGCTTCGCGGCTTTGCGCTTTTTCGGAGCAGCCGGGTCCGTGTCACCCTTTTTGGCACGTTTTTTGGTGGTGCCTTCCGCCTTTTCGCCGGCGGCTTTTCGGGTGGCTTTCTTTTTGGTCGTTCCGGCTTCAGCAGCTTCAGCAGCTTCCACTTCACGACGCATTGACAGACGACTCTTAGCCATGTTTCCTACCAGACAGCAAATGTTGACGAGACCCGCACCGGCCACCGACCGGACTTCCAGAGCATCCCCGCAGAATTCTCGGAGCGGCAGGATAGCATGGTGGGCGTTTAGTTTCCAGCGAGGGGGAAAACGTGGGAATTTCCGGCTTGGTGGGAAAGCTTTTGACTCCGGCAATCGGGAGAGTTGGCCTACGGAGATCTCGCCAACACGCGATCGACAACGATCTGAATGGCTTCGGCCATACGATCGCGATTGATCTCATGGACGTCAATGGGATGCCCGATGGCGTCGAGCATCGTGATCGTAAGTTGTCCGCCAAGGTGTTGGCGGAATTCTTCCAGGCCGTTGAACAATTCATCGGTCTGCCGCAACGTGGAATGATCGCAGAGTAGCCCAAGTCGTTGCAGCACCAACAGGACGCGGTCGGCATCGTCAGCGGGAAGTCCATGAACAAGACTCGAGTAGACAGTATCGACGGCCACCCCGATCGCCACTGCTTCACCGTGCCGCAATTCAAAGTTGCTCATCGCCTCAAGTTTATGAGCCGACCAATGACCGTAGTCCAGAGGTCGGGCTTCAAGCATCTCAAAGGGATCACCACCTCCCGTAATATGCCGCAGATGCCATTGTGCGGATTCTTCAATTACGGACCAGCATGCTGTGCCGCGCGCAGCAATGGATGCCGCATCGCGGAGAATGCGATTGAAGAAATTCGCATCCTTGAGCAGAGACACTTTCACAGCTTCGGAAAAGCCGCAGCGAAAGTCACGGTCGCTGAGAGTCTCCAGCAACGCGCGATCATTGATCACGCCCCAGGGGACTGCGAAAGCACCCAGCCAGTTTTTTTTCTGAAACAGGTTGACACCATTCTTGACGCCGATCCCGGAATCAGCCTGAGCCAGTGTCGTCGTCGGGATGCGAATCAGCCGCAGGCCTCGATGCGCGATTGCCGTTGCAAACCCGACGGCATCCAGAACCGCACCGCCACCGATGACAACAACATAGCTGCGCCGATCCATGTCGGCTTCGTTGAGTACCTTCAGCATGCGTTCCAGGACATGCACGTCGTTCTTAACTGCCTCACCACCCGGCACCGTTTGCGGGTTGCCGACGACCTGGAAACGTTGAATGTTTCTGCGCGCGAACGCATGAAGCCGTTGGCGAAGATCCGGGTTAGCGTTGGCGACATGTTCGTCGAGCCAGAACTGGACTCGCGGGGTGCGGGATTCGGAAGATTCGATCAAATCCGCAAGGACATCAGAATCGGCACCAAGCACATCTCCGGTAAATCTCAGACGATGCCGGAAGGCGACGTTAAAATCGACATCCACGGAAATTCCCGAAGCCGACGCTGCGTCATTGAGTCTTCTTGTCATGTGAGATAGGCAATTCGTAGCACGAGCGTCTGGAGTCCGTCGGGATTCTTTGTGCGCGATTGAGACTTTGCGTGTCGCCGTCAACTGCATCCTGCCGTTATCCCGGGAAGCAATGTCTGTCACAATGTAGTCAGATTTCTGGCGGCTCTGGTTCCTTGGTTCACACACTGATGAACATAACCCGCACAGTGAAGAGGATAGCCCGGTGACGTGCAAGTTGGCAACTGACTGCATCGAGATGCTTCCCGCTGCATCTCAGGTTTGGTCAGAAATCCGGTTGACTTTCGCAATCAATACGATCGCTATCTTCGGCACCTCTCGAAAAACAAACCGGCAAACATTGCGGTTCGACTCCACCAGTGGAGCGATTCAGTCCGAAAACAATTGCGGTGGTCCCCGCGAGTAACAAGTCAGATCACTGATAAAACAAGAGTGCTGCGTGTGCATTCGAAGTGGTCCGGGCGGTAACTCAAAGAACGATGTCCAGGAGATTTT
>JAYSPO010001188.1:0-6636 GCA_043722015.1 Candidatus Kuenenia sp.
ATCGACCGAGTTCCTGCTGACAATCTAAAACGCTGTGAACTTCAGGCGGAATAGTCGTTGTGTTGGGAAAATAGTGCCAGCGCATATGCAATGTGCTTCTCACGGTGCCTGTCACCAGCGGATTTTCCTGCAGGATTGCTGGATGCATTGCATTGCCCAACACGAAGGCTGACTTTATCCGCATCCGCGCGCAGAGTCACCTGGAAAAACATCCTTGGAAGCGTGCAGCGTACTTCATCTATCTTAACAAGACTGGCTTTCGCGGATTATTCCGAGTCAATCGGCAAAATGAGTTCAATGTTCCGTACGGCGAGTATGATCGCCGATACTACGATCCAGAGAACCTTGCGGCAGTGTCAGAGGCAATTCGTACGATCAGATTTTGCTGTGGTGACTTTGAATTGTGCCTTGACGGTGCAACGTCGAATGATTTTGTGTATTTTGATCCGCCCTACTACAAAGCCGGTGGGTTTTCAGATTTCAATCGTTACACCGCAGAAAAGTTTCGGGATGCAGAACACTTTCGCCTTGCAGCACTTTGCCGCGAATTGGACTCTCGAGGCGTTCGCTGGCTGCTGAGCAATAGCAACACCGATTTCGTTCGCACGCTGTATCGTGGTTTCATTATTCAAGAACTTGAATCTCGTCGAGATATCAATCTCCGTTCGAGGCAGCGTAATGTGACAGAGCTCTTGATATCGAACTATTGACTGGACTGCTTGTCTCACAGCGGTGAGCAGCCATGCGGTAGATTGTCCCGGACCCAATCGACCGGGATGTCAGGTGCCTGTGGATGTCAGGTGCCTGTCACCGGGGATGTCAGGTGCCTGTCACCGGCGTCCGGGATGTCAGGTGCCTGTGGATGTCAGGTGCCTGTCACCGGCGTCTCACCCTCAGGTGCCTGTCACCGGCGTCCCGTGGTCACCGGCGTCCCGTGTCACCGGCGTCCCGTGAGAGGCTCAGTCAGAATTGTACTTTCCGCCGAGATCGTGATTGGTGAAAGCGGCCCGAAGCACTGCCAGGCCACCCACAACCATGGGACTCCGACGCCGATGGCCAGCAACAGGACACGCTTTCGGAACAACTTTTTCCGAAGCCAGTTCCGAGTATTCTTGATGCTGATCAATAGCATTGGGGGTCCAAACATTTGCCGGACGGGTGTCTACTAAAAACAGTTGAGGTCACTGGCAGAACGACAATTGGTCACCTGTCGCTCTCCAAGCCAACATCAGGTTGTCCGCTCTGCGCGGTTTCGCCGTAGTTTCTCACAATCCATGAGCCCGATGGAATTCAACTTTGTCTAAGGCAGTGCTTGTGTCACCAACGGATTGGCTGGATCGATCATGAAGGCACATTCATCGCCTCTCAGAGTCCCATTACTGCGGATCGGTATTGCCCTTGGTAGATTCTCGTCATAGAATCTACAAAAACGTAGAATATTCTACAGATTCATTCACAAGAGCTGATTCGATGACGGAAGCAACCCAAATCTCGGCAACCATTTCCCCCGAGACACGCGACCTTTTGGAACGCTATGTCAGTGCGCACGGCGTTAAAAAGTCGCATCTGATCGAAACGGCAGTGCTTCATCATCTCAGTGCATTGGACGCGATTCCGACTGACCTGGTGATTCCGCCCGCGATTCTGGTTTCGCGAACCGCCGGGAAATTGATCCTGGATCGGATCGAAACTCCAAAACCACCCACGCCTGCAATGCGGGTGCTGTATGAAGGTTGACGTCCGACTGCTTCGGACTGACGATGATCGTCTTGCATTTTCCAGTGGCGACGCAGAACTCGATCGATTCTTTCATAAATTTGCCAGTCAAAACCAGTTTCAACTTCATATCGGCACCACGTATGTTGCCGTTCACGAAGGCGAGATCCTGGGATTTGTTACCTTATCCGCGACTTCGATCACAATTGAGCAACTGCCAAAATCGGCTCGTAAACGGCTGCCCAGGTATCCATTGCCCGCCTTGAGGTTGGCTCGACTCGCCGTTGCCAGAAAGTCCCAAGGGAAAGGGATTGGCAAACAGCTCTTGCGAGCCACGTTTCAAATCGCGCACGAAATGGCCGATCGTACCGGATGTGTTGCGGTTGTAGTTGACGCCAAAGCCAATGCGGTGTCGTTCTATGAACAATTTGGTTTTGAGCCGTTCGAAGTAGTTTCGGGTGAGCTGGGAGATCGACCGTCACCGTTGCCGATGTTTCTGGCGTTGGGTTCAATCCCGAGAGAATAACGATTCTGGTCTGACTTTACGGATTCTCCCGCTGCCCTGGGTTTGGCGAAAGGCTGGATCCTCAAACGCCAAGTGTGATTAGGAAGAACCTGTTGCACCGGAGAATGCCAATGCCTTTTCTTGATGAATTCCGGGCGTCGATGCGCCGTGTAGGAGAGAAGCGGGTAACGCGGACGGATATTGCCAAGGGGGCGTATGTGCCGAACCTGGCCCAGAAGGCGGTGATGTCCGCAGCAGGGTTTGAACCGGTATCGCACGATACGGGAGGTCCGATCGATATTCGGGTAGCAGGATCGGACCAGATTCTCCCGACAACCTATTACGGATCAGTCCGCAGTGGTTCAGGTCGGGAGCCTGAGATACGCATGGGGCGGGGCATAGTCAACTGGTTGCAGGAAGGCCAGACACTGTGGCTTGGCACGGATGGCGCAACGGTTTTCGCGTTGAAGTCCTCACTGCCGCTGATCTCCACCGTCGATCAGGAGCAGATCGACGAAGCAACGGAACGGCTGGGACAGTTTCTTGATCCCCGCAGGGTTCTGGAACGCGCGAGAGCATCTGCCGGGCCACCCGGGCGACGCGAGACTCGCTCGACGGTGTTCGAGCGCAATCCCTGGGTCAAAGAATTCGCCCGCCAGCGCTCTGGCTGCCGATGCGAAATGCCTGCCTGCGACTATGTCGGCTTCGCAAAGTTGGATGGCACGCCCTACATTGAGGTGCATCACATCCAGTCAATGGCCAGCGACGGCTTCGACATCATCGACAATGTTGCAGCAATCTGCCCCAACTGTCATGCACGCGCGCATCATGCGCAGGATCTCGCGGCAATCCAGACACGACTACTGACGACAATCAATGTGTCACGGTGCCTGTCACCAGCGGTTCAGTGCCTGTCACCAGCGGTTTTTCACGAAATCGAAGTGATCCCGGCACTGAAGTTCAGAGACGATTGCAGAATTCGTCGTGACTGAGACCGGCATCTTTGATGATGGCGTTAAGCGTACCCTTCTTGATGTCTCGACCTGCATGCACTGGAACAGACACGGACTGCTTTCCTTCCGCAGACATAAAGTGGTGACTGCCTTGAACACGCACGACACGATAACCGTAATGCTCCAGTACACGAATTACTTGTCGGCCATTAACCGAGGGAAGTTTTTTTGACATTTACAACCGCCCATCGTTCAACTCCGTGTCTTGCTTCATCGACTTGCCTGTCTCTCCAGGGAATCTGTTTCCCCTCTTCGTAGTACAGTTCAAGAGCCATCTGGAACGCCTCGCACAGATCGGAAAAGGCTTCGTCTACCGTTTCTCCCTCGCCGTACACGCCAGGCAGTCGAATTGCATACGCACAAAATCCCCCATCTTCATCTTCATACATGAATCCGCGGCATTCAAACGAATGGCACTCATCTGGCAATGGCTGCGGAGTCACCTGCGTAACTGTTTCAGTGGATTGTGTTGTCATTGACATCTCCAACCGTAATTCGAAATGACCCCATGGGATCGTTGGAATTCCATAATAATTCGAGAGCGTAAACGCCCTTCTCCATCGGCAAAACTGGTAGCGGCACCGGAATATCGATTGTCAGGAGCGGGTCTTTGCATTCAACCTTCAGCTCAACTTGAAAATAGACCAAATCAGTGGCTAAATTCACATACCGAAGGTTGAGCGTGTGTGACCCCTTCGCTTCTGTAACCGCGACATATGCGAATGGGGATCCTGCAGCAAATCCATTTTGAACCTCAGTGAAGGCTGGTGGTTGTTCCGATGTCCGACGGAGAAACATATTGTGAAATATACCGCAGACGATAATTTTTCCGGAAGTTGAGTCTTTGTAGACGTGATCCGCCACAAGTAACGCTTTTAGCACTGGTTTTTGCGTGGATTCCATCGTTTACCTTCTGACTGATCTGACAATCGCTGCATGAAATCGTAGCATTGATCCGCGCGATTTGAATCAGCATCGAGACAGTTTTTCAAATAAACCAGCGACGGTCGCTAATTCCGTCAACCGCTGATTCAAAAACCTTTTTGAATTCCTTCTGTGAGTCAGGCGTGGTGCGCGTGACCAAGCGGACTTGGCGAGCAGTCGTCAGCAGGCACCCCGTTGATCGACCAGCGATTTACTGTCTTCATTTTCCTGCCCCTCATATTCCTGCCGTTTCCCGTTTGGCAGCAGGATCAAAGATCCATTGGCAGGAAAATGTGGGGCAGGAAGATTTGAGAGGACGACAGTCAATAACGAAAACGGTGCCTCAAAACTCATGGGATTGGTCAGGACGCAACGCGACAACGCATCCATACAGACTGAGCAGGGCAAGGATTTTCAGATTTCAGTGATGAGCAGGTTCTACTTCTGCGATTTCCGCGACAGCGCAATCCGACGGCGGTCGGGGTCGATTTCCATGACCGTGACTTTGACGATGTCGCCCACCGCGACGACTTCAGACGGGTCGCGGACGAAGCGGTCGGCCAGCTGTGAGATGTGAATGAGGCCGTCCTGATGCACGCCGATATCGACGAAGGCTCCGAACTTTGTTACGTTTGTGATAACGCCTTCCAGAATCATGCCGACATGCAGGTCGCAGATTTCATGGATCGATTCAGAAAACGTGGCCACCTTGAATTCGCTGCGTGGATCCCGACCGGGGCGGGCAAGTTCGTACAGGACATCCCGGACCGTGAACTCACCGGCGGCGGCGGATATCAGGTCGGCCACGTTTAAACTTGTGACGAGTGTTTCGTTGCCGATCAGCGTCTTCACGTCGGTCTTCAAATTCGCGGCCATCTTTTTGACGAGCGGATACTGTTCAGGATGCACGGCAGAATTGTCGAGAGGCTGAATCCCGTCGCGGATTCGCAGAAATCCGGCCGCCTGCTCAAATGCTTTCTGGCCGAAACGCGGCACTTTGAGCAGTTCACTCCGGGACTTGAACGCTCCGTGTTCATTGCGGAACGCCACGATCCGTTTCGCCAGGACTGCCCCAATGCCTGCGACATAGGACAGCAGCGATGGGCTGGCGGTGTTCGCATCGACTCCCACGGAATTCACGCACGATTCCACTTCGCGATCGAGAGCCTTTTTCAGCAGCGTCTGATCGACGTCATGCTGGTACTGCCCGACGCCGATGGACTGCGGATCGATCTTCACAAGTTCTGACAGTGGATCCTGCAATCGGTGTGCGATGCTCACCGCGCCGCGAACCGTCACGTCCAGATCGGGGTATTCTTCAATCGCCGTTTCGCTGGCAGAATAGACTGAGGCACCCGCTTCGTTCACCACGACCTTGGTGGTCTGCAAGCCATGCTGGCGAATCAGATCGGACACGAATCGATCGGTTTCACGTGAGGCAGTCCCGTTGCCAATTGAGATGAGTGTGGCTTTGTAATCGCGAATCAGCCGCAACAGCGTGGCACCGGCTTTTTCTTTTTCTTCGCGAGGCGGCGTCGGATAAATGGTTTCGCTGGTCAGAAACTGACCGGTTTCATCGACCACCGCGACTTTGCAACCTGTGCGGAAACCAGGATCGATTCCGATCGTGACCTGCGGACCTGCGGGTGAGGCCATGAGCAGATCTCGCATGTTCTTTGCAAAGACCTGCACGGCCTCCGCATCCGCCTTTTCCTTCAGTTGCTGCATGAGCACACTCTCGCCGGCCGGACGCAGCAGGCGTTTGTAGCAGTCAGCGACGGTCTCTTCGAGTTCCGTGCGAAATTCAAAGTTCGGGTTTGTGATGAGTCTCGATTTGAGATGCCTCTGCTGCGTTTCATCATCCATTGCCAGACTGACGCGCAGGATGCCTTCCGCTTCGCCACGCTGCATGGCCAGAAAACGATGGGCGGGCATTTTGGAAACTCGTTCGTGACAGTCGAAGTAGTTTTCAAACTTACTGCCCTCTTCGGCTTTGCCCTTTTTGACTGTGGACACCAGTTCGCCCCGCTGAACCTGTTCGACGATCCATTGGCGATTGGCGGGTGTTTCGGCCCATGTTTCGGCCACGATGTCGCAGGCTCCGCGAATCGCGGCATCCTCATCGGCCACGTCTTTTTCCAGATTGATGAACGATTTGATTGCGTCTTTGCGAGTTCCCCCGAGTCGTTGTTGTCCCAGCAGGATATCGGCGAGCGGCTGCAGGCCACGTTCTCGCGCCATGGCGGCGCGGGTTCTCTTTTTGGGACGATACGGAAGATAAAGATCTTCCAGCACTCGACTGTCCATGCACTGTTCGATCTGAGTCCTCAGCGCTGGTGTCAACTGCCCCTGTTCGGCAATTGTCTTGAGGATCGTGTTCTTTCGCGCCGCCAGTTCCTTGGCACGAGCAAGCATGTCTTCGATCGCCCGCAGCTGGCGTTCGTCGAGTCCTCGCGTGGCTTCTTTGCGATATCGGGC
>JAYSPO010001189.1:0-3368 GCA_043722015.1 Candidatus Kuenenia sp.
CTCCGTGTCGGCAATTTTCCCCAGCTTGCTGACCACCGCGCCGGACAGAGGTTTCGATGGGCGTGCCCCGGGTACAGATGCTTTGTGCGTTCGTTCAACGTTTGATTTCCGGACCATCAGGATATCCTTCGAACAGGTTGAAGCGGTAACAGGCTGTCGTTGATTTTCTGGAATTGTACACAGAACATGTCGCACACTTTCAAGGGAGACGCAGGGGTAGATCGTCAATTGATTCCTCAACCACGGTTCGCCCCGACCAATTCGGTAACCAGGGCATACCACGATCTATCACGGTGTCCTGGCAGATGCGGGAGAATTCGGATGACCGACGGTCTCCGGATGGAACGACGTCGGTGATTTTCAGATCAATGATGTCGGCCGCGATAATGCGGGCCAGGTTTTCGGCTTCGCGCAATTCTGCATCGGACCAGTCTGCCAGATCTTCACCGATTTTCGAAAGATCGCCCGGAAGCTGGATATAGCCAAGTTCCACGTTGCTGGTGATTCCATCCGACCGGACCAGCAATCGATACAGCGGCAGCTGCAGATCGATCCATTCCTGCTTACTGCGATGTGTGGTCTTGGGGG
This sequence comes from Candidatus Kuenenia sp., assembly GCA_043722015.1. Classification (GTDB taxonomy): domain Bacteria; phylum Planctomycetota; class Planctomycetia; order Planctomycetales; family Planctomycetaceae; genus SXXK01. The sequence goes on from JAYSPO010001189.1 coordinate 589, forward strand.
GTAGGGCGGATTCACTTGTTTTGTAGTCAAGCACTCGAAACTGGCCGGTCTGCACATGCTTGTCGATCCTGTCCACACGGCCAATCAGCCTGACAGGTCGTTCGTGGATATCCGTGAAGTCCGTGCATTCGTACTTCTTTTCAGTCTGATGAATTCGCCAGCCGTCTTTGCAGGTTTTCGCCTGCCATTTTGCGAAGGCCGCAAGCCGCGACTCGATCATCTTCAGTTGCACGCTGACCGTCGCTGATCGCGTGCGGCCGAATCGTCCGAGGGCGGCCTTGTGCAGGGCATCCAGCAGAAAGTCCCGGATCGCTTCATCGTCAAATGCGTCCCGAACCGCCGACTGTCCAAACTGATTGAGGACTTCATGGATCAGGCTTCCGAAAGCCCTCGCGTCGAGTTCACGGACATCGTCTTCAACCTGTTGCAGCTTCAATTCGCGACTAAGAAAATAGCGATACGGGCAGTTGAGATAGTCGCGAAAACTGGTGACCGGAATTTCTGCGGGAGCGGGCGGCACCGACGTCGGCGGAGGCACAAGAAAACCACTCTGACGCGGCGACGCGGCTTCGGGTTCCCTGGGAACGGGCAATGCGGCAGCAATGTCACTCACGGAAGCCGGATCGTAAAATCGGCGGACTCGTTCGGTGAGTGATTTCGGATCGGCAGCGAACCACAGTCGGCTGGGAGCAAGTGGGTTGCCCTTCACATCTGTCCGTCCGGTAATCAGGATGACGCGCCGGCGACTGTGCAGCACTGACGTCAGCGCGTATGCGTCGCGGGCATAGCGTCTTCGGTTGTCGGTGAGTTCCAGCCGTGTGCGAAGACTGTTCGGCATGAAGGCGTCGGCGTTGATCGATTCCGGAATTTTGCCTTCGTTGAATCCGGTCAGCACCAACACCGGGCTGTCATCGAGCGGCAGTTCCAGCCAGCCAAGCAGCTCGACGGCCTGGTCATTTGCTTCCGGCGGAATCGAAGTCTCACCAATCTGACGCAGCAACAACTGCAGCGCCTGACTGGCCGTGCAGGCAGGCAGCACGCTGGCCGGAATTCGTCGAAGCTGTTCATTGAGTTCCTGCAGGCGGGTTACACAGGCGACAATGCCGCGATCGGCTTCGGAATCACTGTGTAATTCCCGATCACGGTAGATCGTAGCGAGAATCCTCACGGCTCCATCGGCCCATTCCGACAGCGACCGTTTTTTTTCAAGTTGATGCGTGAGAGACGCTTCGGCGGCGTCTTCCAGATCGTCGAGCGTTCTTTGTCGAGGTTGCTTCCTGTCCTTTGGGCTTGGGGTTGCGCGACCCACGGCTGATCGCGCACTCTCCGCCTCTGCCGCAGCAGGAATCAGGCAGCGCAGCAGAAATTCTACGGCGCGGCAGACTTCGGCCACGATGAATCGTCGAGGCGCGGTGCCCAGCAGGACGCCGGGCGTGAGTTGCAGATGTTCGGCAAGGTACTGATCGAGTTCATTGAGCCAGGCGTGGCGCCGTGTGAATGCATCGTCGTCGGCGAGATTCTGGTTCAGGTGTTCGTTGATCCAGTCGTACACATCGGGATGGCGGACGAAGTCGGCCAATGTGGCAAAATCCGGCGGCATCTCATCACGGGCCGATGCCACATGCAGAGCCATGGCCGACAACAGTTGAAACGGTCGCGAATCCCGCAGCAGCATGCCGATCGGCCATTGCCCGGCAATCCCGGCATCGGCCATCGCCTGTGTGAGCGTCGGAACCATCGCATCATCTGCCACGCCGATCGTGATATCGTCGGCGCGAAATCTTCCATCGAAGCTGGCGAGTTCCACCATGGCCAACTGTGCCTGCTGCAGCGGAGAATCGGCAATGCGGGTGTTTTCCAGCGGGATGTTGAGCAGTCGCGTTTCCCATTGTTCGGGACGCACGCAGCCGTATTCGTCAAAGGCGTCCGCTTCGGATTCCGGCGCGTGAATGATCGTGGTGACGCGATCGGCGACCTGATCGAGCATCTGCCGAATGATGCGGTTCATATCCACTGTGCCGATGAGAATGATGTCGCTGTCCGTGCGACATTCTTGCATCTCGACGGCAACCAGTCTCGCGGCCTGGCGGTCCCACAGTTGCAGCTCGTCCATCTGCATGAGGTATTCCGACTGAATGCGACGCAGCGCTTTCCAGCGTTCGGCTTCTTCGGAATGACCAAGTTCGACCAGTTTCAGATGGACCTCGTCGAATTCCATTCCGTCAGCGGCGAGTTCGTTGTGCTGTTTGCGGAGCGATTCGCAGAGTGCCAGCCACGACGACACAGAATTTTCATCCGGTCGGTTTGGCAAAGCCGCGCGAATCTCCTGCGGACGGACAGCATACAACGCCTTTCGCCAGACCAGCAGTTGCGTCAGATCATCGGCCAGTTTCTGCTGTTGCGGATAGAGCAGTTCAGGAAACTGCGTGAAAGTCACCATCCGCGGTGGAACCAGCGCGGGCCATTTTGAGCCGCCTCGCTGAACCAGCAGTTCCAGCATCCGGCGAGCCGCTCGGCGTCCGGGGAAAACCAGGATCACTTTCGACATGTCCAGCTGGTCGCCGTTGGCATACCGACTGATCAGATAATCAGCCGCCGCTGTCAATGCGGGTTCGTTCCAGTCCAGAAAATGTCGCGTGATCGCCATTCCTTGTGCGCCCCCCTGTTGTTGTTGATAAGTAGGTCCTTTCTGCCGGAAAGGACTGTGTTTGGTAGGTCCTTTCTGCCGGAAAGGACTGTGTTTGGTAGGTCCTTTCTGCCGGAAAGGACTTTCGCCGTAA
>JAYSPO010001190.1:0-1533 GCA_043722015.1 Candidatus Kuenenia sp.
CGCGGGAGCTTCATTCATGTGGCCCTGTTCGACGCTCTTCACGGCGGAGCGTGACGGCTACTTTGCGATTTGCCCGTCACTGAGGCCGAACCCTGGTGAGAACGAAGTTTATGAACGAGAACAACCTGGACAAACCGCGGCCTGAAGGCAGGGCGGGTTTGACATAAAAATGCATGACTGAAAAATGAATCGCAGAACGAAATGCATTTGGTCCCATTTCTCTGTCACTAATTTTTCTGTCGCCCGTGTTTCTGAGTCCCGTCATCCTGAACCGTCTGTCTACGCATGTCTCAGCATCCAACACCTGTCTTCGTTCTCGGCAGCGGTCGATCCGGCACGACAATTACGGCGTCGCTGCTCAATCACCTGCCGGGCGTTCAGATCGCCAAAGAGACCGGTTACATCGGTCAGAACCTGGCATTACTGCACGACATTGAAAACCCGGACACACTTGATCGACTCGTGATGAACGTCAATTCGTGGCTGGAGAAGGAGCGTTGGGAGCACACAGCCAGCATTCAGGGCTTCCTCGATTTCTGTCAACGCTATCAGTTTTTCGGCAGTGCCGCATTTATTCATTACGTCTGGCAGTTGGATTGCAATGTGCCGTGGGATGAGTTGTCATTCATTGGAGACAACACACCGCTGTACGTGATGGCAATTCCGGCGATTCAGGAACTCCTCCCGAACGCACGATTCATTCACATAGTTCGTGATCCAAGGGACGTCATCTGTTCTGTCCTGAAGATGCGTTTCGGAGCCGATGATGTGGTCGTGGCAGCGATGGAATGGCATTTGACGCTTGGGTGCTGGCTGATGGCCGAGCGTATTGTTTCGGCAGATCGAAGGATGGAATGCCGCTATGAAGATCTCTGCACGGCGCCCGAGCAGACCATGGACTGCCTTGCGAAGTTTCTAAACCGTACGGAAGCGGACGCAGTCGCCGCGCTGGCAAAGCATGCCACTGTTGGTTCAAAGCCAAACACTGGATTTGAAAAAGTGGCGACGGCGTCCCATCACGCGCGGCTAACGGAACACATTTCCCCCAGTCGCGTCGGACGCTACAAGTCTGAACTTACCGTCGCTCAGATTCAGGCAATTGAAGAAATTGCTCAGTACGGAATGTTGGCATACGGCTACGAACCATCTGGGTGGCATGAACATCCGCTGATTCGGGAAAATCGCATTCGGCTGCTGAAATCGATGATCAAAGACCTCGCGAATCGCTCCCTCAAACGCCTGCGAGGAAAATAGCGACTGAACACGCAACCTTTGGAGTGCGATGACTTGTCATCGCTTTGCCTTTCCAGCAACGCAATTCTGTCAATCATCGCGAAAAAACGGCGAACATTCAATTTCAATTTCAGTTGAAATCGGCAGAACAAACGAACGTCTTTCCAAGAGCTAAATTGCCGCAAAGGACTGTGTTTGGTGGGTCCTTTCTGCCGGAAAGGACTGTGTTTGGTAGGTCCTTTCTGCCGGAAAGGACTGTGTTTGGTAGGTCCTTTCTGCCGGAAAGGACTTTCGCCGTAA
>JAYSPO010001191.1:0-3375 GCA_043722015.1 Candidatus Kuenenia sp.
CAGGAATCACGATACGCAGAAGTAGAGTCAACATGTTTGTCGCATTCCTAAGACCACAACTCTCCCCGACGCTCCTTTGCGTCAGAGAGAGCTGTCAAAAGCACTGCCGTCTTGCACCTACTCGTGACCGTGCGCTTCTTCTTTGAAGTCACCGGTGTATGGTGTTCCTTCAATTTCGGCACTCATTGTTCCTGCATATTCCTGTACGATGCCCAGCTTTTCATGCGTGCCGACAAACCGCGATGAGAGTCCGTCGGTCTCACCTTCCAGAGGCACGGGCAGCAGTTCGGCCATCAGTTCCGGATCGCCGATGCTGAGAAGCACTTTGTCGGTTTTAATCGGGGCTGGCGATTTTTCGTCGCTGCCGAGAACGTAAACCGTGGCTTCCTGCTTGTCGTGATCGACGGTGAATTCAACGTGGTACTTTCCGCCACCCCAGTCAGCCAGTGTACCGTCATGTGGTCCGGCTCCATGGCCGTGCCCATGCTCACCTTCGCCTTCGGCATGTTCATGCCCATGCTCGGCAGCGGCTGTTGCGGCTGGTGTCGATGCTGCCGATTCTGTTGTGCCTTGTTCCTGACAACCTGCAGCGAAACTCATTGTGGCAAGGCCTGCAACTGTGGCCATGACGTTTTGATACTTCTTCATTCGACGTACTCCAGACAAAAGGAATGCTCTTGCCACAAACGGCGCGAGCGGATTTTACAACACTAAAAACCAACCACGGGCGACAAACAACGAGTCGACGCCATCACTTGCTTCAGGAATATCTCAATCGTGCGCATCTGCAAGTTCATCGGCTCCACTTCCCATTTTGGCGAGCTTCATCGCATCCTGACCGCTGAACTTCCAGAAGAGTCCCGGATGAATCAGGAACTCACAAAATGTTGATGTCACCAGTCCGCCCAAAATGACAGTGGCCACTGGATAAAGAATCTCACGGCCTGGCTCCTGTCCGCCCAGCACCAACGGAATAAGTCCAATACCGGCAGTCAGAGCCGTCATCAGCACCGGCGCCAATCGTTCGAGACTGCCTCGTACAACCATGGCCTGTGTAAAGTCTTCGCCTTCTTCCTTCATCAGGTGAAAGTAATGGGTGACGAGGAGAATTCCGTTTCGCACGGCGATTCCGCCCAGCGAAATGAATCCCACCAAACTGGCGACTGTCAGAGTCTGGTTGGTCATCACCAACGCCAGTACGCCACCGATAAACGCCGTCGGAAGGGCATTCAGGATCTGCAGAACCACTCGCACGGACGGAAACAGAATCATTAAGACGACAAACATTCCCACGACAGAAATGGCGGCGAGTACTCCGATTGTTCGCGTGGCACTCTGCTGGCTTTCAAACTGTCCGCCATATTCGACGAAGTAACCTTCCGGTAGAACCACATTGTTTTGTACTCGTTGCTGGATCTCAGCCACGGCGCTGGCGAGGTCCCGATCCTGAGTATTGCAGCGAATGACAATTCGTCGGCGAGCGTTCTCCCGATTGACGGCGTTTGCGCCGGAACCTTCCCCGATGTCGGCCAGCTCACGCAATTCAATTTGACCTCGATTTTTCGGCAGGTCAATCCGCAGGCGTCCGAGATTGGCGTAATCCGTGCGATAGCTTTCTTCCAGTCGCACGAGCAGATCGAATCTTCGTTGGCCTTCCAGCACCTGCGACACCACTTCGCCCTGCAACGCCGTCTGTACAATCTGAGCGACATAGGCTCGCGTCACACCGTGAAACGCCAGATCATCGGATCGCAATCTGATGTGCAACTCTTCCGTCTGGCGGATGGGCTCAATGATCGGAGGCGTCAATCCCGGCACGGACTGCAGAGTCTGTTTCACCTGTTCTGAAAGCTGCTGCAGTGTGTCGAGATCGTCGCCATGAATCTTGATGGCAATCTGAGCGTAAACTCCCGACACCATGTGACTGATCAGATGCGCCAACGGCTGCTCAACTTCAATATCCACACCTGGAGCTTCCTCACCAAGTTCGGCGAGAAGCTTTTTAAGAATCTCTTCCCGGTGATTTTGAACGTCCGGGTTCATGCTGAGAATGTATTCCCCCGTATTGACCGGCGATGCGTGTTCGTCCATTTCCGCTCGACCCGTTCGTCGCACGAAATGCAGGATTGCGCCGTCCGGGTTTTTGTCGGACTTCTGCATCTGCTGCAGTTTCCTGTCAAGAACGGCCGAAACCTGATTCGAGGCGTTCAGCGAAGACCCGGGAGGCAGCGTCAGGTTGATCTGCACGCTGCCTTCGTCAAATTGCGGCAGGAAATTTCGTCCGAGCCGCGACAACTCCCAACCCGCATAGGCAACCATCAGCCATGTCAACAACATCAGCGACAACGGTCGCGCAATGCTCAAACGAATCAGATAGCCAGCACACCATTTGAAGAATCGCAGCAGCACGCCATCATGCTCAACATGCGTTGCCTTCGACTGCGGCAGCAAATACCACGACAAGACCGGCGTGACAGTGAGAGACACGACGAGCGATGCGAGGATCGAAACGATGTACGCCACGCCCAACGGAGCAAACAAGCGGCCTTCGACACCTGACAGCGCGAATAATGGAAGGAACACGAGGATCACAACCGCCGTTCCGAAGACGATCGCACTGCGGATTTCTATGCTGGCTTCATAGACGACCGTCAGCGACGATCGCGGCTCCTTGAGACTATTATTCTCCTTCAAGCGGCGGAAAATATTTTCGACATCGACTATCGCATCATCGACGAGTTCCCCCATCGCGACCGCGATTCCCCCGAGTGTCATCACGTTGATGGAGAGATGCGTGCCCGTGATATGACCCCACAGCCGAAAGACAAGTGTCGTGATGACCAGCGACAACGGGATGGCGGTGAGCGTAATGAACGTGGTGCGAAAATTGAGTAGGAACAGGAATAGAATGATGACAACCAATACAGCTCCAATGACCAGTGCCTCGCCGACATTAAAGATGCCTCGGTCAATGAAATTCTTCAGACGAAACAGTTCGGAGTTAATCACGATGTCGGCAGGCAAGGATGCTTCGGCTTCGGCAAACGCCTTCTCAAGGCTGTCTGTCAACGACCGTGTGTCAATATGCGGCTGCTTGACGACTGTAAAGACCACACCCGGATGACCGTTGACGCTGCCGTCGCCGCGCTTGAACTGCGGGCCCTCGACCAGCTGTGCAACCTGTCCGAGCAGGATGGATCGCTCGGCATGTGTCTTGACCGGAACTTTTCGCAGGTCTTCCAGAACTTGCCAGGAATCCGGCCCCAGTCGACCGAGAACTCGAATGGGGCGTTCTGTTTCGCCCTGCACGGCAAATCCGCCGCTGGTGTTAATATTGCTCTGCTTGAGAGCTTCCTCAACTTCCTGTAACGAGAC
>JAYSPO010001192.1:0-1313 GCA_043722015.1 Candidatus Kuenenia sp.
GAATACTTTGGGAACAGCACATTCGTCGCCCTCATATCCAGCAAGTTCGAGGCCCGCAGTTGGGGTGCCGGAATCTCGTGATGCACCCCCTCCGACTCGTCGCATTCGGTTTTGTTGTGCGGAGCGGGTGGTCGGATTTGATTGTTGTCAGTCGCAGGGCTGCACGGCAAAGTGGCTGCGTCGCGAAGGGGCAGTTGGGGCGGGCCGGAGTCGCCGTCCACGGAGGATGCGTGTCTGCGGTGCTGGCTCAACTCGAATTCACCAGACGGGGATGGAGGAGCCCGCCATTGGGGCTGCGGCCACAGAACGCTGGTCAGTGCGAGGGCTAGGGATGAGACACGGCGTCGTACCGCTGACAGCTTCGGAGCTTAATTCAGTTCCGAAGGGCGAGCAGGTTCTCCGGCGGAACCTTCACTGCAGATTCTGACGGGGCCAGAGCTGTCTGAGCCAGTTTCTGACGGGGAGCGACTATTCGTCTTTCATGAATTCATTTCTGTCAGAGAGTTCTTTGGGTGTAAAGATCCTGTGCATGGGATGTCCGGCCACCGCAGCGTGTTGGCTGCAGAAGTGATGCAGAGTAAGTCATGCTGGATTACAGACGCGGAATCAACGGTTTCTGGTCAGGCGACCACAACCGGTCCGGACTGGCAACAGCCGATGACGGACAGGAACATCAGAACTGCGAATGACCAAACGCTGGGCCGACAACCGGGCTCACTGAAGAAACGTCGCAGAAGCCTCCAGGATGCTCTTCAGCGATGGAGAAATTGTCCCCACGATCAAAGTTCAATGCAACGATTTCCTCGCGGTGTGGCTGCGTTTCCCGCGACAACGTGAGCAGTGAAATCGAACCATATCGGTTCCTCACGCCGCAGACAGATCGGTCCAGGCACCGCTGGAAAGAATGACCACAATTCTGGAGTCGCTGTCGGCTCAGCCGACAACAGGCAACCAGCCAGCGGGGGAGAAGTAAACGCAGAAGTAAACGCCGGAGAGTTCAATTTTCCGAAGGAAACAATCACAGGAAGGAGACGCGGGAAGGAGACGCGGGAAGTAAACAAACACTTACCCCAGTGCGGGCGTCCAACCTGCTGAAAACGCGGGTGACGAACGTGCTGTTCCCATACTTCGCGGCGTGGCGGGACGATGGCACTTTGATGAAGATCCTGGGTGAATTGCGTTCAAAAATCCGTGTTCAGGAGGGCCGAGAACCGACTCCCAGTGCCGCCTGTATCGATACGCAATCGGTAAAAACTACGGAGGTTGGTGGCGATGCGAGAGGCTACGACGGAGCAAAGAAAATCAAGGGCCGC
>JAYSPO010001193.1:0-2493 GCA_043722015.1 Candidatus Kuenenia sp.
CGGCTGGCTCGCCCGGATCGCAATCGAATCCAACGCGTGCCGCATCAGTTTCCGCTCAAACGCCAGATGAAACACGCGTCGCCGTTCGAAGGGTGAAAATTTTTCGACAGCATGGACAAGTTCCTGCCATTGTGAATCCGAAAGATCCGCGATCATCTGTGGCGTCCAGCCATGCAGCTGCGCCAGTTGCAAAATCGGAAACGCACGTTGCTCGACAGTCACCTCGACGTCTTTATCCGAATGGTGCTTTCCTATGAATTCGCGAAGGCCGTCAAGTGAACCCTTGTAATCCAGCGTTTCTCGCGACAACCACTGCATGGCGTATCGTTCCAGAATCAAACGAATCGCCAGAAATTCGATCAGCGTCCCATGTCTCGACGGGATGTAAACTCGGTCCGGACGTTCTTCCGTTTGCCAGATCATGCCAGCCCAGCCGCGAAGTGCCAGCAGTGAGCCCCGCACAAAACTCTCCTTTTCATGCGGCTTGATACCCAACAGCGACAACGATTCATCCAGCGAGTCGATCGCGGTCATGCCCTCCTGGTGAATCCGCTGCACCTCCGTGGCGACAGGCCGCAGCCAGCGTTTCGTAAAAAAACCACCGGTACTGAAAAGGGAGATAAACGCACGAAAGAATCCCGCACCTCGATGCGGCAGCTTCCACTGGGCATATCCCTGGTCGAGAAATACGGAACAGAACCGAATCAGTACTTCATGCACGAGTTGATCACTGTCTTCGCTGGAGGCGGCGAGAAGCAGATCCCGGTGGCGAACCGGCGGCCGACTGTCTTGGCAACCGTTCGGCGTCCGCTGCATGCGTTTCCGTAAGAGTCGCCACAAGAGTGCCAGACTCACGCTTTCCCAGGCGCTCTCGTCGAGTGCCCCGGATCCGCCGAGTAATGTTCGAGGGATTGCATCCTGCACGACATCCATCAGTTCCTCGGTGGTATCGGACCTCGACGCCGAAGCGGAAACAGGGAACTTGTTTGAGACCCATTGACGCGTGGAGTCAATCATCCGTTCGCGCACGCGGTGAGATATCTCGCTCCGAAACCTCTGAATGGCATCGGTTTCCGCAATCATCCAGCGACGTTCGTGCTCAGCGCCCGGATTGATCGAATGCTGCAGTATGCTCAGCCGCAGATTGGTATGTCGGACAAGTCCGGCAATCTTGTGGTCTCCGTCAAAGCCAGACTCTTCGGCAAGGATTTCATTCAGGTCGTCAACAGTGATTCGACCGCGCGCCATCTTGTCGCGGTACGACCCTTCCGGAAGAAATGGCTCACAGCCGAATACATCGCCGACTTGTCGCAATGCTTCAATGAACGGCTGATCTTCCATGCCCTGCAGCGGGTTCAAAAATGCGAATGCCGTGATCGGCCCCTGCAATGGAAGCAGTTCTGCCAACCGACGAATGAGCTGTTCCGTGGATTCAGCGGCAGTCGTGTTCGAAACTGAGGAAGTGGAATTCTGAGATGTGGCAGTCATAAGTGTGAGCCAGATCAACAAGTTTTTCGTCAGCGGAATGGGGGCCAGGAGTCTTTGTGATTTCGCGAATTCAAGTAGGGTGTGTGCAGCGTCAGCGGAACACACAAGTCTCACACGCTTTCCCAAAATGGTACGTTGCACTCCGCTTCACGCACCCTACGATTAAATACAGCCCTCTAGCGCCTTGCCGCTCGAGATCATGGAGGAGCACTTCCTTGAAGGGCTGCTAATTCAAGAAATATTCTGAAGCACGACGACCAGTCCAACACGTCAAACGGATGTTTCAGCAAAGTCAGTCATGAGAATGGATTCTTTAGCGACTAGCGCAAGTTCGACAGAGCTGAGCAGCAAACTCCCGAGTGGTACGCCGGGAAAAGACGCAAATTCTATGCCTGAGACATGACCACGCAGCAACCGTGGCGATCAGCAGCCGTGGCGATCAGCAGCATTCAGAACATGGCGGCGGGCGACAGCCTCGCATTTCGACGCAATCGCGATCGACAGACCGCGCATCGGTGAGCGGAGACATCCGCAGCACCGGAAATGCAAATCCGGGCGGGCGGAGCAGTTCCATGAAGAGGGCATGCTTTTCGATTTCAAGTCGTGAAACCGACTCACTATCTTCCGCAGCAGCTTCTTCCAGCACGCAAGTTGAACTGGAACACTCTTTCCAACACGCCGAATGCTCAAGCAATCCCATCGGGAAGACGAGCGTCACGGCGGTCAAAATATGCAGCAATCGAAGCATGCGACAAAGTTTGCAGGAAACCACCATCCTGTGTCAAGCGGCTTCTCAGACAACCGGAATTCTTTGTAAGATGCAAGGATCAGCCGGATTTCCCGCGATATGGCTGGGGACGAGGCGAAACAAGGCACGTTCGCCCCGCATATTTCCCAGCGCGGGCGTCGCCCGCAACCCATGTTTGAAGTCGAAACTCAGGAAGATTTGCGACGGGAAAATAATAAGCAGAAAAATTGATAGCAGAAAAATGTCGGCATTCTGCA
>JAYSPO010001194.1:0-5055 GCA_043722015.1 Candidatus Kuenenia sp.
GGCCTACCCCCAAATTGAAGCCTGCCTAAGCACGAACGCCTCACGTTCGGATAAAAAGGGGCACCGAATTTGAACGCAACCCTCATGGGCACTTGCGGCAACTTCGCGTGTCCTCTATTTTGATCAAAGTTCCACACGTATTCTGTTCGGAGATTACTGACCATGCGTCGCGCTGCTGTCGTTGTAAGTGGACTTGTGTTGTTTGCCGCCGGGTTTGCCTGCGGTCATCTCGATTCTGCACTGCCTTCTATGCTGCATGCACAGCAGGATGAACCTGCCATGCTCTCAAGTGAGGCGATCATTGCGTATGCAAAAACGCGAAAGGCCGTGGCGGACTTGAACGACACGTTCATCGCGTTGGGCCTGAGCACTTCGGCGACGTCCGATGTTAACTATTTTTCTGTCTCCGTCGGGGGGATTGATGTGCAACGCGATCTGGAGGAAGGTCGCGGCGTCGATCCGGAAACGTTTGCAGCTCTGTATGCGTTTGAAGATCAGGAGTTGGGTGCGACAGGGAAGAAGGAGCGTGTCTTCAAGCGGTTCGGTGTTGACGTGTCACAGCATCTGGACAGCGACGAGCACGGACGTGTGCGGTATAAGAAGAAGGTCATTCAGTTGTATTCAACGGAACGCCTGAATCAACTTTTCGCGCGACGTGACCAACTGCAGATTCTGTCGAGCAATAAGTAACTCATGCAACGCTTCTGGCTGTTCAAATCTGAGCCTGTTGCTTTTTCCATTCAGCATCTTGCCGCGAGCAAGGGGAAAAAGACATCATGGGAAGGCGTCCGCAATTATCAGGCGCGGAACATGCTGCGCGACGATGTCCAGCGCGGCGATGGCGTGTTCTTTTATCACAGCAACGCCGATCCGCTGGCGATCGCCGGGACCGCAGAAGTTGTGAAGTCCGGCTATCCCGATCATTTTGCACTGCAACCGGATCATAAATACTTCGATGAATCCGCGTCGTCTGAAAACCCCATCTGGTACATGGTAGACATCAAGCTCGTGCGGATTTTCAAACAGCCGGTGACCCGCGCCATGCTGGCCGAACATCCCGTAACGTCACACATGGTGGTCCTGCAGAAAGGCAGCCGCCTCTCCATCCAGCCCGTCACCGCCGCCGAATGGCAAGCCGTACACGAACTTGCCGGGATAGGCTGAGAACGGCAGATTTACCGGCGATGGCAGTCAGCTGACGCTGCTGGGCTCATCGCCTGAAGAGACGATCCAAATGGCGCGACGACTTTTCGGGCTGAAGGACTCTGATGCTTCGAGCGCCACGGTTGAAAGTTTGAAGAAACTGACAATTGCATTGCACAATTTCCATGACAACTATACTCCGCGCGGTCAGATTTGAGGTATTGTGAGCGGCAAGGCGCTAGCCGCCGGTGCCGACCGAATGCACAACCCGCGGCTAGCAGTCTGTTGATTTAGTTCGGATTTCTACGTGGGGTAAGCTTCCAGCTTGCCATCGCGGAATGAAAACTCAGTGCTTTTTAGGAACACCTGACAAGCTGGAACTTATCCCACCTTAAATCAACAGTCCGCTAGCGCCTTGCGGCTCATCAACAACACGTCCCTCAGTCATGACCGCGCAGAGTATATGATCAATTTCCGCCGCAGGCATCTGGACGAAGTCCGAGGATCTGGTGATCGACGTGGCAGCTCCGATACTGTCGCTCGCCCCGGGCTTCTGTTCAGCAAACGTTGGGAGTTTGGTTTTACTGAGAAGATTTCCGCAAAGCGACAGATGTCCGCCGACGGAGCGGCGGACCTACGTAGGCGAGCCGCTCCGTCGGCTCGCACCAGACATAGCGGCGAAGCCATTAATCCGGCATAAGAGATTGGGTTGCGGGCGAAGCCCGCGCCAAGCGAACTACGTCGATGGGAGTGTCCGCATCATTCTGAACGACAATTCCTCAAATGTCATCAACGCCATCATGAGCATGAACGGAAACGACACGATGCACGAGGAAGTTCGTTGAAGCCCAATGCGGACATACGTGTCACGATTCCCGTAGCTTGGACATTCATGTCCGAGGTATTAGCCAAACACCCTCGCATGATCGACCAACAGTCAAGGCACAATGACCTTCGCTTCGACCGTGATTCATGGTCATGCGACGGACATGATTGTCCATCCTACATACGGCTTACAAAATCGCCGCGCCCTTGACGTCGATGCCTTTCAGACGCATTTTGAGTTCTTCGATGTTCGGAGAAATCTCGAACGCGGCTTCGCGACTGACGAATTCGCGGTTGACGAAGTCGTAAAGACTGTCGTTAAACAACTGCATGCCTTCGGTCTTGCCGATGCGGATGGCGGCAAACAGCTTTTCGTCCATCTCCTCCATCACGAGCTTGCGTACTGTCGGGTTGAAACTCATGATCTCGATAATCGGCACGCGAGACGGCGTATCCAGGATTGTCTTCAGCAGTTTCTGACCCACGATACACTTCATATTCATCGCCATACTGGCTCGAATTGCTTTGTGCATGTCGAACGGGAACAGGTCCAGAATACGCGAGATACAACCGGGCGCGCCAGGCGCGTGGATCGTACCGAAAACAAGATGTCCCGTTTCGGCCGCATGAATTGCCGTTTCAAACGTTTCACGGTCGCGCAACTCACCCACCAGCATGATGTCAGGGTCTTCGCGCACCGCATGTTTCATGGCGATGTGAAAGTCAATGACGTCCTGACCGATTTCACGCTGATTGATCAGACACTTGTCAGATGTGTAAATGAATTCGATCGGGTCCTCGATCGTCAGAATGTGCTTGTTCATGTTGCGGTTGATCCAGTCAAGCATCGACGCGATCGTCGTACTCTTCCCGGAACCGGTCACACCTGCCAGCAATACCATTCCCTGATCGTATTTGCAGTGATCGACCATGCACTTTGGCAGATACAAACCTTCGAACGGCGGAATAGAACGCTCGATCTTTCGAGCCACCATGCCGACTTTGCCCAGCTGCGTAAACAAATTCACGCGAAATCGCCAGGGGTCGTCTTCGATCTTGATGACCTTCGAAAAGTCCGCTCCACCGTTCATATGAAAGATGTCCAGATTTCGCTGGTCCATCATCGGAAACGTGAGTTCAATCATCTGACTTTCGGTGATCGGCGGCATTTCCAGATCACGCAGTCCGCCGCGAATTCGGAACACGGGCGGACGTCCGACCTGCAGGTGGATGTCCGAGCATTTGTGCTTGATCGCCAGCTTAAAGATCTTATCGATCTCAATGTCGCCAAGCGGGTTAAATGTGGACGTTTTCCAGTCGGCAATCAAAACCATTGCGATCGTTCCTGACCAATTCCGTAAATTCCGCCGTTCGATATCAAACGGCATTCAATGATTCAACGCGGCACAATCACAGGCACCACTTCAACAAGCGTTTTGTAGCACGTCGCGTGATCAGCGGAAACTGAACTTGAAGTGCTGCGGCTCCGGGCAGGCAAGCAGAGTGTTGATTTAATGGGGTCAGACCCCTTCATGACGGCAATCGAAGCTAAAACCCAAACGTTTTTGGCTTCGATTACCGTGAACAGGGGGTGTGACCCAATTAAATCAACAGACCCTAAGGCACGCCCAATCCTGGGGAATCCACAGGAACTGAGGCGAAGATCTCCAGCACGAAAGACCAACAAAAAACGCTCTTCCTGCGAAATTCCGAAAGAAAACGGGAAATCGCAAAGGGGGCGTTGAGTGCTCCCGGAAGGACTCGATACCACACAGGAAAAAGCCGGGGAAACGGCACTCTTTGAAATGTCAGGCCCCACAGGCGTTCGAATGTATTCCCGCAGTGAACGTCACGGCGAACCTGCACCGGCGGCACCGGCGGCACCGGCAAGAAACTCTCGCAACAAAATACTGAATCCCATGTCGTTTCGGCGAGCTGTCACGCGTTGCGGACTTCGTCGAGACTCACCTGTTTCGCAATCACGGCCACGCAATCGCCCTGCTGTGTGAGACAGGGTGCCCGCATCGTGACGAGATAACCATTGCTCTGCGCGACAATTGTTTCCGGTAGACGATCGGGACGTTCCAGATGGTGGATGAAACCGACCGTGTCGCCCTGCTGGACATGTTCGCCCAGCTCGACGCAGACTTCAAACACGCCGGATTCAGGGGCGAGCAGATAGTCTTCACGATTCAACGCCTGCGTCAGAACCGTCGGTGCTTTGCCGAGACTCTCGCGTGTTTGTGCTTTCCCACGCAGGGCTCCGACATGAATGAGGACATTTCGCAGGCCGCTTTGAGCGATCCGATGCACGCTGGCAGGAATACATTCTCCGCCGCCCAGTTCCGTGGTCACTACGAGTTTACCTTGATTCTCCGCTTCGACGGGAAGCAGTCCGGAGCCGGCGATGTCGGCATACAGAAATGCAAAATCGGTGTTCCATGCGAGCATCGCGGCCAGCATTTTCCGGCGTTGTTCCAGATCTGAAACCAGATGCATATGCGCGCAGGGGACAAATTCCATGCTGCGTCCGCCGGAATGGATGTCGATCACCACGTCGCTCAACGGGAAAATCACAGTCGTGAGAAAGTGTGCGATCTGACTGGTAACGCTGCCTTCCGGATTGCCTGGAAACGCACGATTCATGTTCATCCCGTCCAGCGGCGACAGGCGCGTCGCGGCACGGGCTGCGGGGAAATTGAGCGACGGAATCAGGATGATACGGCCGGTGACCATTTCAGGCGTGAGTTCCCGCGCGAGTTTCAGCGCAGCGATCTGGCCTTGATATTCGTCCCCGTGATTGCCGCCGAGAATCAACGCCGTCGGGCCACTGCCATTGGCAACCGTCGTAATGGGAATCATCACGTTGGCCCAGCCGCCCAGATTGTGCGAATACGGGACCTGCATGAAACCCTGCTGTTTGCCGGGCCTGTGAAAATCGACGGATGTAAACAGCATAGCAGTCTCGACGGCAGGCAGGTTGGAAGGCGGGAATCATTCGGTTATACAAAATG
This sequence comes from Candidatus Kuenenia sp., assembly GCA_043722015.1. GTDB lineage: Bacteria > Planctomycetota > Planctomycetia > Planctomycetales > Planctomycetaceae > SXXK01. The sequence goes on from JAYSPO010001194.1 coordinate 4,983, forward strand.
TTCAGCCATTACGCCATCAGCGTGAGTGTGGCTCCATGGGCGGCAAGTAGCTTGACTCTCTGAGTCGAGTTGT
>JAYSPO010001195.1:0-4501 GCA_043722015.1 Candidatus Kuenenia sp.
GCCAAAGCCATCGTCCGCGAGGCTGCAGCTCGCGGTCTTCCACTTGCTGCTGTGGAAGACTTCAGGGCTGTTCCGGGACTTGGTGTGAAAGGTCTGGTCGAAGGTCGTGCGGTGACCGTTGATCGTGACGAACATGCAACCGCCCGAGTCACACTGGACGGAAAACGAATTGGTACCTTGACGCTGACCGACCGGCTCCGTCCGGATGCCATCGATGCCATTTCTGCCCTGAAGCACGCCGGGATTCAGGTTTCGATGCTCTCCGGAGATAAGTCCTCAGCCGCACTGGCGATGGGGCGAGAGCTGGGACTTTCTGAAACGGCAATCATCGCCGAGGCCACACCGGAATCAAAGGCTGAATACATTCGTGCGCGTGGCCGTGACGTGATCATGGTTGGCGATGGTCTGAATGATGCGGTCGCCCTTGCTGTTTCGGGACTTGGAGTGGCACTGGCCTCAGGCACCAACGTGGCGATTGCAGCGGCTGCCGTGGTGATTCCGGGCGATCGAGTGCAGGCCGTGGCGGATCTGATTGAACTGTCACGGGCGACGCTCAGCACGATCCGCCAAAATCTGTTCTTTGCGTTTGTCTACAATGCTCTGGCAATCCCGCTCGCGGTTTTCGGACTGCTAGGCACCAGCGGCCCGCTCTGGGCAGCTCTGGCAATGGGTTTCAGCGATGTCACGGTTGTCGGCAATGCGCTCCGATTGAAACGCCGGCTGGACAGAATGTGACCAAACCCATTGAGCATCGACGCGCTTTCGATTCACCAGTTGCAACTGTTGCGAGACGCACGTTCCGTTGACTGCACGGCGTGCAGAAGTTCATCGAGCCGAAACGGTCTCTGCAGCCACGTGACTCCTGGCAGCGACCATTCCTGCGGACCGGGATCGGTGCTCATGCGAGCCGTCACCACGATAACGGCCATGTCGTCAAGGCCGTGAGCAGTCAGCCAGTCGAGCACTCCCTCGGCTTCTCCCCAAGGCAACTCCCAACTCAGAATCAGAACATCCGGTGGGGCACGATCCTGCAATGCCTCAACACAACTCATGCCATCATGAACGGTCGTGACTTCGTAACCGTACCGCTGCAGGAACATTCTGAAGAGCTGGCAGCATTCCACTTCTTCCTCTGCGATCAGGACGCGACATGTCATCAGCGAATCCCCCCCGGACGGTCAAACGTCGGCCTTCAATGGAATTTCTTCGGTCACATCTCTGGTGAATTTCGCACGATCAACTACCAGTCGATTGACGACGATGTTCACTCCATCCATTCGGCGGACCAGTTCCTGCGCCAATTGTTTTTCATGAAAACTCTGCACACGACCTCGCAGTACGACGACTCCTTCGCAATACTCGCAGCTAAGTCCATAGTTCGCAAAGAGACCGTGCGTCTGAAGCTCTGCAGCCAAACGCTGTTTCGTGGGAAACTCATTCTCGGTAACACTGTTGTGGACAGGACGTTCGAGCTCTGTCGGTCCAGCCAGATGAAAGTGGCGGCACGACAGTGCGTTGCCAGTTGCCCCGTATCGAAAGTCCGTCCCCATGAATTCCAGAAAAAAACTATCCAGGATCCTGGTTGTGGACGACCATCCGCTGATCCGCGAGGGTGTTTCTGCATTGCTCGGCAGACAAGGCGATATGGAAGTCTGCGGTGAGGCGTCCGACGTCAATGAAGCGATCTCACAGATCACGCGACTGCAGCCGGATCTGGTGATTCTGGATATTTCATTGAAGACGGGAAGCGGGCTGGATGTCATCAAGCAGCTTCGGTCCGCTCAGAAAATACGAGGCAACGACGGGAACGCAGGCGTCAGGATCCTCGTGCACTCGGCGCACGACGATTCACTTTATGCCGAACGTGTTCTGCAGGCTGGCGCGATGGGTTATATCAATAAACAGGAAGCTCCCGAGCAGTTGATCACCGCAGCTCGCCGCATCCTTTCGGGGAAGATTTATGTCAGCCCTCAGATCGCAGAACTTCTGCTCGATCGTGTCGTTGGGCATCGCTCCAGGCCTGTTGTCGATAGCGTTGAGAGCCTTTCCGATCGTGAGTTGCAGGTGTTTCAACTGATTGGCGAGGCTGTGCAGTCACGGAAAATTGCAGAGAAGTTATTCATTAGTGTCCATACGGTTGAGACTCACCGCGAAAACATCAAGAAGAAACTGGGGCTGAAGACCGGCCCGGAACTCAGCCAGCGTGCGGTACAGTGGGTGCTCGAGAATGGCTAGGAACGAAACAAGCGAGAGTCATTTGAAGTGCGGCGACTTGTCGCCGCTTTGGCTTTCCAACACGGCATTTTTGTCAATCGGCGTGGAAAAACAGCGAACGTTTCAATTCAATTTCCGGTGAAGTCGGCAGAACAAACGAACGTCTCTCCCAGAGCCAAATTCCCGAAAAAAGAAAGCGATGACGAGTCAGCGCACTCCAGAAGTCGCGTGTCAGAGGTTGGTTTTCGCGTAGGTCGGACCAAGCGCAGTTCCGGCAGGTGTCTGGCAAGTGCCGGAACTACGCTGCGCTTGGTCCGGCCTACAGACTTGACCAAGGATCAGAGCCTGAAGGCCCAATACCAATAATGCCACTTGTTTTTTCTTCATCGGAGTTCCTTTCAATTGACAAAAAGGTCGAACACGCATGACACATGCAGGTTCCGATCAAAGCGACGAAGTGTGTCATTGAATTGATTCTCGGTGGCTGGCAGACAGACTTTCCTGTTGTGGCCGATGGCAGGGTGGTTGGGATTCTGACACGGGCCGATTTGCTGACGGCGATCGCCGGGCGTGGTTCGCAGGCGCATGTGGCTGATGACCCAATCGACGCTCGCCGGACGCCATGAAGCGGTTTCGCGGCAATGAGCAAGAACGCCGTGCGGACAGTGAATCACTCTGGCACGCACCGTGCGTGTTCAGCACAGTCTGAGTTGCTCTCAGGCGTGGCCGAGGCCACAGGAATCGGCGAAACCAAGGATTTCCGGAACATCTGAATGAATGAGTGTGCATGGCATGGAGATTGCATTAGTTTCTGTTTGCACCAGGTCGTCGGAGTTGCATTTTTCGCAGCAGACCTGGGGCGCGGTGAATCCAGCGGGCGAACGGACATGAAAACAGCACTTCGCATTGCGGTTGCTGACACTGAGCCGGAGATTCGCCGTTTTCTGTATCGGACCCTGACTCATGAAGGCCATCGTGTCATCGTGGTCGCCGAGAATGGCAGACAACTTGTCGATGAGTGCCGCGAAAGTCGGCCTGACCTGGTGATCACAGATATCGAAATGCCTGAAAAGGATGGCCTCACGGCAATTCATGAAATTGGCATTATTGCACCAGTGCCGGCAATCATTATCACTGCTCACAGTGGCCGTGAAGTTCTGATGCGAGCCAGTCAGGAATTGGTTTTTGCAATCCTGATAAAGCCAATCCGAATGGACGACCTGCCACCAGCGATCTGGATGACCATGCACAGGTATTGTGAAGTGCGGGCACTGCGGCAGCGTCTGGAGACACCGGGTTCAGCGTGACCCGCAGTGCGACGTGTCGGCAGGAGATTCGCGGTCGTCAATCGGAATTACGCCAGAACGTGTAGAGTAGTTCAATCGCTTACCTGACCAAGGCGTTCTTGCGGGTGCAGTCGCCGATTTCGGTAGGTCCTGCTTGCCGAGCAGGACCTCGCGGCTACGCCGCGACCAGCGACGCGTCATGGTCGAAAGGACGGCCACGCGGCGACGTGGAGCAGACGTATTTCCTTAGCCACGACGAAATCCGCGTCGCCAACTGGAACGAGCCGGAACGAGCATCAGGCAGGACCGCCGGTCAGCAACTCGCCGAAAACGTGCGACACTGTGCCGAGATCATTCGCCGCATCAACCCACAGGCGAAGCTGTGTATCTGGAGCGACATGTTCGATCCGCACCACAACGCCGTGAAGGATTTCTATCTCGTGAACGGCGACCTGGCCGGGTCATGGGAGGGCCTGCCGAAGGACACGATCATTATCAACTGGAACAGCGGCAAACCGGCGCTCAGCCTGAAGCACTTCGCCGAGCGAGGCCATTCGCAAGTCCTTGCCGGCTACTACGACGCCCCGCCCGAACGCATCCGCAACTGGCTCGACGCCGGGAAGGACAACACGAAAAGCCTCTGCGGCATGATGGACACGACCTGGCAAAGCAATTTCACCGACCTCGAAAAGTTCGCGGCTGCCGCCTGGGGCGGAGCGGAGTAATTTCCGTCTCGCATTGTATTTGACTCTGAACCAGAGTACTTGGCGCGGGCTTCGCTTGCGCCCCAATCAAATCACAGTCGCGGCGTCCTGTGGCGAAGGTTTTGCTAAGTCGGGCAGAACGGCGTTGTTGTGTTTCGGCCCAAAGGGCCAGCAGTTCAGACAGCCTGGCCTAGCGGGCTTGTCATTACCCACATCTTTGGTTCGACACTCGGCTCTTTCATCAGACCTTTGGCATTTCTCCGCGACCCCATCCAACTTGACCGGATCGGTGAGCAC
>JAYSPO010001196.1:0-32750 GCA_043722015.1 Candidatus Kuenenia sp.
GACTGCCACTCAAAAATTTCGGGGTGTTCCGTCGTCGCACGATATGTTCCCAAAGGAAGGCGATCGAATTTGCCCCGTGACGAAGACGAAAGCCAACCCAAAATTTACCTGGATTGTGGATGGGAAGTCTTATCAGTTCTGCTGTCCGCCGTGCGTCGATGAGTTCGTGACAATGGCCAAAGAGCGGCCCGCAGAAATGAAAACTCCCGATGATTACATTAAGTCGAAATAGGTTTCACAGTGTTTCCGAATCAACCTTCAAATGGAGAATGAAAATGAATGTTTCGTGGAAGTTATTGTCTTGCTTTGCGGCTCTTACGACCATTGCGTCAGGCTGCCAATCGCAAACTTCGCCGCCACCAACTGAAGCGTCGGCTAACGTCGAAGCGGACGGTCATGATCATGACGAGCATGAGCACGGTGATCCGATGATTGCAGCAGCTTCGAATGGTACAGGGCCCGTCATCGCTTGCTGGGAATCCCAACACAACGGTGATCCTGTCGTGTTGGCCGCTCGAATTGATGTGGTCAAGTAGATGTCCTGTGAGTCTGCCGTGCCTGTCCGCCTTAAATCCACTTCACCGTCAGATCAAAGGTCAGTCCATGTTGAAATCGTTGGATGTAGTCATTCTCCTCTTGCTCGTTGGCCTTTTCGGCTGCGGGCAACAAACGCGTGTTCCACCATCTGCGTCCACTGACCATTCCTCGACAGGCGAACAAGCGACTCTGCCGGACTCTCATGACGGGCCCAGTAACAACGATGCGCCATCAAGAGTTGATCACGGCTTGCACGGCGGCCATGAGAATATGCCAATGAATACTGCGCCACCCAGCACACTCGTGGTGAAGACCGAACCATCTCAGCCCGCGGCTGCTGCGATGACGCAGCTCACATTGAAGATTCAAGACGCCGATGGCACGCCCATTAGGACGTTTGACATTTTGCATGAAAAGCTTGTGCATTTGATTATCGTCCGCGACGGGCTGGATGAATTTGCTCACCTGCATCCGGACGTGGACAGCTCCGGCATGATTACTACCCAGTTCGCGTTTCCGAAATCTGGAAAATACCGACTCTTCGCTGATCATCAGCCACAGGGCAAGCCAGCAGGACTTGCGACGGGTGAATTGAATGTCTCAGGCAGCGATGACCAGGCGGCGGCGCTGGTGCCGACCGCTTCGCCGGAGGTTGCAATCGGTGAATTCAACGCTCACATCGAGATTCGATCGGGTGAGCAGGAAACAAACGTTCAATTTCACTTCGTCGATGGAGACGGCAAGCCAGTCAGTGACTTACAGCCATATCTCGGGGCGATGGGGCATCTCGTCATCATTAGTGCGGACGGCAGCGAGTACGTTCACTCGCACCCAGTCAGCGACGCCAAAACGGCTCCCGACGGAGCCGTCGAATTCGCGGCACATTTTCCGAAGCCCGGAATCTATAAGGCGTGGGGCCAGTTTCAGCGAAATGGGACCGTCTTTACGGTGCCATATGTATTGGAGCACAAAGCAGACGCAGCATCTAAAGACGAGGTGACGCAATGATGCGATCACGATCGGGACGAGAACTACCGGTTATGACAATCATAAACTGTGGCTGTCTGGTAGTTCTTTGCCTTGCGTCAGCAATAGCGTTTGCGCACGAAGGGCACAAGCCGCTTCCGACGCGTGGGATGGAAGTAAATGCGGAAACGGGGAAGATGGTTCTCACGAAGTCCGCTCGTGCAACGCTCGATGTACAGACAGCAGAAGTCGGCCCGCAGAAGGTGACGCAGTCAATTCTGGCTTATGGGACATTGGTCTCGCCGTGGAATCGCCATGCGATGGTGAGTTCACCACTCTCCGGCAGAATTGTCGAACTTCTGGTAACGCCAGGTGAGTCCGTCAAAGCCGGGCAGCTGCTGGCCGAATTGGACAGCCCGGAACTGGAGTCGCTTCAACTGGAGATTCGCAACGCACAAACGGCACTGAATTTGTCGTTCAAGTTGCAGACTTCAGCGGAAGCCGCCGGAAAATCGGGTGCGATTCCCGAGATCCGATTCATCGAAGCGAAAAACCAGGTCCAGAAAGATCGTGCCACGCTGGAAATCGCTTGCGCCAAGTGGCTGGGTCTGCAACTGCCCGCTGAATCGCTGGAGGCGATGCTGCGAAATCCCAACGAACCGCATCAACAGCGACTGGCTCTGAAAAGTCCGATTGATGGAACTGTGACACACACAGACCTGTCTGTCGGAAAGGTGATCAACTCCAAAGAGCACTTGTTTGAGGTGCTCGACCTGTCATCTGTGTGGCTGAAGATCGGCGTGCTGGAGAAGGACCTTGCCCGTGTCGCGATCGGGCAATCACTGGAGTTGACTCTGACGGCCTATCCCAATGAGAAGATCCCGGCACAGGTCGATGTGTTTGGGCAGTTTCTGGATCCACAGACACATCTTGGAACAGTCTGGGCGTCGCTGTCGAATTCTACGTCCGGTAACTTCCTGCTGCTACCGGGCATGTCCGGGCAGGTGCAGCTGAAGGTTGGCGACAATAGCGAAAAGGTTGTCGTGCCGATGTCCGCCGTGATTCGTGATGGAGCCGAACGATTCGTGCTTGTGGAAGAAGAGCAGACGCAGGTGGCATCAACGTACCAGAAGCAAACGGTCGTTTTTGGTCAGCGCATGGGGGACTTGATCGAAGTGCGTGGCGGCAATTTGTTCCCGGGAGATCGCGTTGTCACTCGCGGTAGTCATGAGCTTGGCAGCTTCTTTACAAAAGGCGTGCTGAAGGTCAGCGATGAAACGGCCCGCGATATTGGGCTTATCCTGCAACCGGCATCGCAGTTGACTCTGGCCGAGACAATCACGGTGGACGGTCTGGTCGATGTACCTCCAACACGGCGTACCGTGGCATCATCGCAACTCAGCGGTTCCATCGCACACATTCTTGTGGATCGTGGACAAAAGGTTCGGACTGGCGAGGTGCTGGCGGAAATCGTCAGTCCGGATTTCCAGAACCTGCAGCTCGATCTGCTTCGAGCTCACCTGGATGCCGAGTTGCAGCAGGAAATCATGAGCAATCTTGGCGAGGCTGGTGATGCTGTCTCCCAACGTAGACTTTGGGAAGCGGAGAGTCGACTCAACCTCGCGAACGGCCTGCGTGAAAATGTCCGGCAGCGGTTGACGACCGCCGGAATCTCAGAGGAACAACTGAATCAGCTGGTGACCACGCGAACGCTGTTGTCAACGCTGCCTGTCCGATCACCGATCGATGGTGTGGTGATGGATTTCGACAAAGTTCTTGGTCATGTTGTGCAGCCTGATGAGTCGGTATTTGAGATCCACGATCTGTCTCAGGTGTGGGTCCAGGGATTTGTTTCTGAACGAGATCTCGCGCGAGTCAAAGTTGGACAAACGGTCCGCGTTCGTTTTGTCGCGGATGCCGCAGAAGTTGTGTCGGGAACTCTTGTCCGAAGTGGCAGTTCGGTGGGACAGGATGATCGAACGCTGTCTGTCTGGATCGAACTCAATCAAATGCCCCGTGTGCCGGTTCAGCACAACATGCTGGCTCGGCTGACCATCGAGACGGGAACCATTCCGCCGCAACTCGCGGTGCCGCGTGATGCCATTGTTCGCGAGGGGACTCGATCGTACGTGTTCGTTCACAAAGTCGATGACACATTTGAACGGCGATTTGTTGTGCTTGGTCGGTCCGACGATGTGGCAGTCGAGATTCTGGAAGGCCTTGTGCCAAATGACTCGGTGGCTGTCAGCGGGGCCATGGCACTGCAGACGGGTTATGCCGCGTTGCGTTAGCTGTTGTTGAATGAGATCTCATGCTAAATGCCATTATCGCCTTTTCCCTGAAGAATCGTGGCTTCGTGCTGATCGCAGCGATCGGAGTGCTGGTCTACGGCAGCTATACGCTGAGCGAAATGCCGGTCGATGTGTTTCCCGATCTGAATCGGCCAACTGTAACGGTGATGACTGAGGCACCAGGCCTGGCACCAGAAGAAGTCGAAGTGCTGGTGACTCGACCAATCGAATATCTGCTGAACGGGGCAACGGGAGTTCAGCGAGTCCGTTCGGCATCCGGCATTGGCCTGTCGATTGTATGGGTGGAATTCGACTGGGGCACCGACATTTATCGCGACCGCCAGATTGTCGCCGAAAAAATGCAGATCGCCCGCGAACGACTTCCTGGCGACGTGAATCCTGTGTTGGCTCCGATCTCGTCAATCATGGGTGAGATCATGCTCCTTGGACTGCGATCCACGAAACCGCCTGCTGACGAAGCTGCAGCCGCTGAATTGAACATGGAACTGCGGACGCTCGGTGAATTCACAGTTCGCAACCGATTGCTGGCTGTGGAAGGCGTGTCGCAGGTGACCGTCATGGGTGGAACTCTGAAGCAGTATCAGATCATTACTTCGCCCGCGCGTCTGGCGGCACAGAACATCACGCTGGAGCAACTCACGACCGCCGCCGAAAAGGCCAACGTCCTGGCAGGTGGCGGCATCATGGTGCGATCGCCGAAGGAATCATTGATCCGCATCAGCGGGCAAAGTCTGACTCTGGAAGATATCGAAAACACGCCGGTAGTCTGGCGCCGGCAGCGAGCCGTGTTGTTGAAAGAAGTCGCCGACGTGCGGTTCGGGGGGCCGGTTAAGCGTGGCGACGGCAGTGTGCTGGTGCGCGAAGGCGACAAAATCGAAGGCGGATCGGCCGTCATTCTGGCTGTGCAGAAGCAGCCCAACGCAGACACGCTCAAACTTGATCGGCAGATTGAGACTGTGCTTGCAGAGCTTCAACGCGATTTACCGGAAGGGTTCGTTATAGAACAACGGATCTTTAAGCAGGCAGACTTCATTGAGGCCGCAGTTGAAAACGTGGTTGAAGCCATTCGTGACGGTGCAATCTGGGTGGTTGTGGTCCTGTTCATCTTTATGTGGAATTTTCGCACCAGCATCAGTTCGCTCACCGCAATGCCGATCTCAATCCTGCTGACAGTGCTGATTTTTCGCTGGTTTGGAATCTCGATCAATACGATGACGCTGGGAGGCATCGCGGTGGCCATCGGCGATCTCGTGGATGACTCGATTGTGGACATCGAGAACATTTATCGTCGCCTAAAGGAGAACCGTCAGAAGCCAGTTCCCGAAGACGCAATCAAGGTCATTTACGACGCATCCTGTGAAGTTCGCAACTCGATCGTCTACGCCACGCTGATCGTCGTGCTGGTCGTGTTTCCACTGTTCTCGATGGCCGGACTTGAAGGTCGTATGTTCGCTCCACTCGGCGTGGCTTACATGACGTCGTTGCTCGCGTCTCTGGTGGTATCGCTCACGATCACGCCTGTGCTGGCGTCTTACCTCCTACCGAAGGCCAGATTTCTGGAGGAGAAAGGCGATCCGTTTGTCCTTCGCGTCTTGAAGTCTGCCACATCCGTCATGTTGAGGTGGACACTGCGGCATACCAATCTCGTGCTGGGCGGGACGGTCGCGATGGTCGGCGTTGCGATGCTGGCGCTCTTCTGGATGGGCGGCGAGTTTCTTCCGCCATTCAATGAGGGCACTTTCACTATCAGCTTTCAGACTGAACCGGGAACCAGTCTGGACGAAAGTCAGCGACTCGCTCAGCGTGCAGAAATGCTGCTGATGGAAATTCCTGAAGTCCTTTCCGTTTCACGCCGCACCGGCCGAGCGGAACTGGATGAACATGCCGAAGGAGTGAACTCATCCGAAATCGATGTTCGGGTTCAGGAGTATCGGCGTCCCAAATCCGGCGTGGGCGCTGCGATCCTGCGATTGATTCCGATTGCACATTTGTGGGGATTCGAAACGACCGGGCGACCTCGTGAGCAGATTCTGGCCGAAATTCGTGATCGGATCACATCGATTCCCGGCATCAAAGCCAATATCGGTCAACCGATCTCACATCGTCTCGACCACATCATGTCTGGCGTGCGGGCTCAGATCGCCGTCAAAGTCTTCGGTAGCGACCTGCGAGAACTGCGGAATGCCAGTCAGGATGTTTATACGGCAATGAGTCAGGTGCGAGGCGTCGTTGACCTGCAACTGGAACCTCAGGTGGAAGTTTCACAAGTGCGTTTGCAGGTGCGTCGCGAAGACGCAGCTCGGTATGGATTGGCACCGGGCGACGTGGCGGCATTGCTGGAAACGGCGTACAAGGGGCGAGTCGTTTCGCAGGTTTTGGATGATGACCGATACTTTGGACTCGTCGTCTGGTATGACGAAGCCTCTCGTAATGACCCCGATGTGATCCAGCAGACGATTCTGGACACTCCGTCCGGTCGCAAAGTTTCACTGGGCGAAGTCGCGGATGTACTGGACACCACTGGGCCCAACACGTTGAATCGAGAACACGTTCAACGACGCATCGTGGTCTTCTGCAACGTGGAAGGACGCGATCTGGCCAGCGTGGTCGGGGAGATCAAAAACCTCGCGAAACCCATTGAGGAACGTCTGCGAACACTGCCGGGAAACTATCACATCGAATACGGTGGCCAGTTTGAAGCACAACAGCAAGCCAATCTTCGGCTGTTGGTGCTGGGAAGTGTCTCGGTGATTGGCGTGTTTCTATTGTTGACGAAGTGCCTTGGATCCTGGCGAGCCGCGTTACAGGTTCTGGCCAACATTCCCCTGGCCGCACTGGGGTCCGTTGTCACTCTGCTGATCGTCAATCAACCAACCTCTGCGGCATTGCAAGCAGCCGAATGGTGGCAATGGCCACAAGTCTGGATCAGCGCCACAAGCTTGTCTGTTGCCCATTGGGTTGGGTTCATTACATTGATTGGCATCGTCAGCCGCAACGGCATCATGATGATTTCGCACTACATTCACCTGATGGAGCATGAAGGCGAAGAGTTTGGCGAAGAAATGATCATCCGGGGCAGCCTCGAACGCCTGTCCCCCGTGATGATGACGGCGGCCACCAGTTTCATTGGGCTGCTGCCACTTCTGTTTGGAGCCGGGCAAACCGGTAAGGAAATTCTCGACCCGCTGGCTCTGGTTGTGTTTGGCGGAATGCTTACATCGACAATTCTGGACCAGGTGGTCACCCCGGCGCTCTTCCTGAAGTTTGGTCGTCGCGTCTGTTACCCACGGAACCCTTGAATATAAAGTAAGCTCTCACTCCCGCGAGACCGACCGACGCGAGTTTGCCCCGGCCCGTTCATTTCCAGCACTCCCGCAGCTTCGGCGATTTCCTCATCAAATATGAGACCGCTTTCGCGCTGTGCCAATTGTTCTGCATTTCAATCTTCAGCAATCGGGCGTGTTCATCTTTCGCCAGGATCTCCAATACCGACAGCGTGTCGTCTAGCGATGACGGCGACATTGTTCGTACCGACACCATCGGTTTCCAGCGGCAAGCCGTCTGCTCTCGGCCCTATTCCCAGGGCTTGCTTTCCAGCGCCTTGTTGGCGTCGATCCAGGCCTTCAATTCCAATTGATCTGCCTGGGGAATTTTGGCATTGTTGACCACCAGCGGCACGGCGATTTTGAAAGCAGCGAGACTGCCGGACTCATTCACCGGGGCCGATGTCGCCGCGCGGTTCATCATGCCTTGTGGCAACATGGGTGGTTGTTTTGCCAGACCGTTCTTGTCTACGTGGCGATAGGCAAAGAACAAATCCACACCGCATTGCTGCCATGCCGGATCGCCGGGGGCCTGGTTAAAGAATACGCTGGCTTCCAGAGCCAGGTTGGCGACTTTCCATGTGAGCGGATCGAAATCCACTTTGGCGTCGTAGGCTCCCTGACCAATTCCGAAGGCCGCGCGGCAGCGGACCTGTAATGGACGTGCTTTATCGTCTACGAGCTTCACAAACGTGCCCATGACGTTGGTTTCCCGGCGACCGCTCGATTTGCGAGGCTGCGTCACATTGAACAGTGTGTCGACCAGGAGCAGTTGATAAGCGACTTCGGTGCATGGACGATCGAGTTCTGCTGCGATGGCATCACTCACACTGTCCTGTTCCTGGGGAATCACGGAAGTGTTCGACAGAACATAACCGACCGCCGCAGCAGCCATGACTTTGACAGAATCCGGTTGCTCAGGATCCTTCAGCAGACCAAGCAACGCAGCCATGGATTCGCTGTGATTCTCTGTCAACCCTGCTGCGGTCTTGTTGACATACAATTCCTTGATGATCTGAATCGCGATCGAGCGGGCATCCAGATTGTTGTCAAACATCTGCTTTGCCACAGCAAGCACCGTATCACAGTATTTTTGGCGATATGCCTTGGTTCTCTGCGCGTTTCCGGCCTGACCACCGGCACCGCGAATTTCGCGGTCCATTTCATTGAACAGATTCTTGACATTGTCGGAATCGGCAACAAACGTGGGATCAGTCGCCTGAAACAATCGATGCTTCAAGACAAGGCTCAAGTTCTCAAGATCTGCAGCGCCTTCTGCGCCGGATTGAATACCGGTTGCGACGGGTCGCCGCAGCTGCAGATACTTTGCTTCAGGGATGCGCTCCAGTGGATTATTGATATCACGAATCTTCAGAGTCAATGCATGCTGATCGATGATCTTCTGCATGCAGTCCTGGTTCGGATTGCCAGGCAGAGGTGGACTAGCGGCAGGGGGATCCTGCGCCGCAGCTTCCGGGACGACCGCTTCATCGCGCGCGGCAGCTGGCGCAGCTGTCTCGGTGGTTTCCTGCGCCTGAACGAATCCGTGCCACGAAAGGCACAACGTCAGGACGATCAGTGAGTATTGGCTGACAGCGACAATACCACTCAGTGTCTGAATGCAGCGGGCAACAACAGGCATAGGCTCACCAAGACAGGAAGACGTCGATGTCTCGTTGGTTTTTTGGGAATTCAAACTTGCAGCATCCTGGAAACGTCAGCTGTTTTAAGCTGCAAGTCGGAACACAATTCGAGCCGATCCTGGCCCGCCGACGGTTACCCTCGAACGCCGACTGGCATCTCAGGAACTTTCGGAAAACGGGTTAAGATGACAGGTTCTTTGGTTCACGTCCAGAATCAGAACTGCCGGAACGCAACAATTCAACAGTTTAGTGGCTGCATCCCGGCATCTCTGACAATATCGCATAATCGTTCACCATGTTCCAGTTTACCAGGAGCCTATTTCCGGAGCAGTGGCCCGTAGAATCCGTATAACCGGATTTCCGGTGTGGCGGGTCAGTTCACTATCGATCGACTCTTTTCGGCCGTTGCACTGGCGACAGGCATCAATTCACTCCTGAAAATAAACATGGAAGTGGCCAAAAATGAGTACTTTTCTCCGATGAGGGTTACCATGTCGCAGTGTTCAGCCACGGATTCAGGCTCAGGAACTGTTCGCGCCAATGATAGTGATCCAGCAGGCCGGCCGTGTCGCGATTGAGCAGTCGCAAGGCAGCGTAGAGGGCTTCGATGGTGGCAAGACCCTCGCTGGGGTCCGCGTAGACTTCGGACTTACGAGGATACGCGGTCTGCACGATGGGCAGCGACCGGACTTCGACGTGCTGATAAAAAGGTTCCATCCGCGCGGCCAGGCGCCAGGTTCCGTCCAATAGCAATAGTCCGCGATCACGATCTGCTTCCGACAGAATCGGGCCCCCGATCCCCAGTCGCACATAGCCGGTGACGTCGATCGGCACAGGATGCGGAAACGTGCAGAAGACGAAACCGTCCCGGTCGCGCAGGGGTTCGACTGAACACTTACTGCGCCGTTCGCGCGGATGCACGACAATGACAGTGGGTGGCACAGTGGAGTTTAACGGCAAGGGGTTTGTCAGCATCGCAATTACTCGTTGCGGATTTTTTCAATTTCCGCATTCAGATCGGCGATCTGTTTTTCCAGACGCGGGATCTCCTGTGGATCATCCGGCTGGTTCTTTGCTGCCTTCAACAATTCCCGGAGACGTTGAATTTTGTTCTTTGCCGCTTCAATGTGCTTCTGCTGTTTCTTGTTCAGCGCCATTTGGCTCTAATCCCGTGTTGAGTGTGTGGCGATTCCGCCGAATATTGGCCGAGTCTCTGCCGCGTGATGTGCCAGACCGCTGCCAGTGTCGGCAGCTTATCGAAGTTTTGACCTGTTGCGAACAATGCCCGACCATTCCAAAGAACTTGTCCGATTACTTTGCAGATCGGTGCTGTCGGGCGGCTTGCAAAAAGCGGTTTTCAGCGGCCCTCGAATCGCCACCGAGTCAATTCGCCGCGTGGACGTCCGTCCGGTCGAAATCCGCGACGGCCGGCGGTTTCAGTTTACCCTGCAGACCGAAACGCAACAGACTCACCGGAATCTGGACGCCAACGAAGCCGCAGCCGAATTCAGGCGACTCTGCCACGGCGTCTACCGCAACGTCCGGCTGGTGACAGATTCTGCCACCAGCGAAGCCCGTGAATCCGGAAAAGGTGTCTGGTTTCTGAAGACGACCAAGGCTCCGGCAGCGAGTTTAAATACGGATGGAAATGCGTCCTTCCCCGAAGTTGAATCGCACAATCGCGTCCGCAACTACCTGATTCCTGAGGGCGTGCCCTGCCCATTCCTGATGCACACCGGAATCATGTCGCGCGATGGCAGCGTGCGCGCCAATCATGCTCGCAAGTTTCGCCAGATCAATCGATTCCTGGAATTCATTCACGACATTGCTGATGCTCTGCCATCGGATCGTCCGCTGCGGATTGTGGATTTCGGTTGCGGGAAAAGTTATCTGACATTTGCCACCCACTATCTGTTTTCCAGCATTCTGAAACGCAAGTGTTCTATCGTCGGACTGGACCGCCGAACGGATGTGATCGAAACCTGTCGGAAGATCGTCACGAGTCTGTCGTTGCAGAATCTGGATTTTCATGTCGGCGATATTGCAGGATTTCTGTCGCACGATCCGGTGGATCTGATGATCTCGCTGCACGCCTGCAATACGGCCACCGACGATGCCATCGCACAGGCAATACAGTGGGGCAGTTCCGCCATCCTTGCCGTTCCCTGCTGCCAGCATGAATTGAACGAACTTCTGCCAGAGACGGCCTTGGCGCCAATCACGACTTATGGCATCACAAAGGACCGCTTTGCCGCGATCGCCACGGACACGATGCGGGCTTCGCTGCTTACGGCAAGCGGCTATCAGACGCAGGTGATGGAGTTCATTGAGATGGAACACACGCCGAAAAATCTGCTGATTCGGGCAATCAGGCGGAAGTCCGGCGGCGGTGGTGCGAAAGCGGCGGGCGACAAAGCATTGAATGATGTCCGACAATTGCGTTCGCACCTGCAAATTCAACCACTGACGCTGGAACGCCGGTTGTATGAACTTGGAGTGCTGCCGTCGCCTGAAGAATTGCCGATTCCTGAAGCACGTTCCGCGCCACAGGATGATGGCAGGCGACACGGACAGGACAGGGATGCTGCGTCATGACGAAGACCCTGATCACGCTTTGTACATACAATGAACGTGAGAATATCGTAGAGCTGATTCCGGAACTGCACGCCGTGGCTCCGGATGCGACAATCCTGATCATCGACGACAATTCACCCGATGGAACCGGGCGGCTGGGCGACCAACTCTCCTCCGCTGATCCGCGTGTACAGGTTTTGCATCGCGCTGGAAAACGGGGACTTGGCACAGCGACGCTGGCAGGCTTTCGATACGCAATCGACAGTGGTTTTGAACTCGTTGTGAATCTGGACGCCGATTTCAGTCACAATCCGAAGTACATCCCGGAACTCATCCAGCGTATGTCACAGTGCGATGTCGCGATTGGTTCACGCTACGTTCGCGGCGGTGGCGTGGCAGGGTGGACCCGTGTGCGAAAACTGATGAGTCAGTCAATCAATATGTGGGCCAGACTGTGTCTTGGTCTGTCGACTCAGGACAACAGCGGCAGCTTTCGATGTTATCGCGTCAGCAAACTTACGGAGATCGACTGGTCTCTGACGATGGCCAAAGGATACGCATTTCAGGAAGAAGTGCTGTATCGCTGTCAGCGCGTTGAATGTCGCATGGCGGAGGTTCCGATTATTTTTGAGGACCGTCGATTCGGGACGACCAAAATCAATCTTCGCGAATGCCTCACAGCGGGTTGGGTGATTTTCGCACTCGGAATTCAACGCATGTTTCGGTGCCGTGTGAAGAACGTAGTGTAAGGCGACTCGCTCTCGAACACAGGGGCGCCCACGAATGGCGCAAAGAGGCGCAAAAACTGAAGTTCCGTTATGATCCCGACCGCGATTCAGGTTCGCGCCCATTCTCGCGATTCGCGGGCAAAACACTCCAGGATGGGGGATAGAATCCGCGTCAATTCTCCAAATCCCGAAGGATTCTCGTGAGATTCCTCCAAACCGCCCGTCTTCACTCAACTATGGCAGGAAGGCTCTAACAATCCTAAAACACCCTTCGGGGAGCGTTGAAGTGACGGTGCGGCGTTGCTATAAGTCTGCAAACAGAGAAATTTTGTGTCCGGACTTTCAGGTCTGGACGATTCTGAAATGTCCCAACTTTGGAGAAATCGAACGTGAGCGACAGTGAGAACGCACCGGAATCAGAAGTTGCCCGTAGCCCTGAAGCACAGCAGACACAGGAAGTGATCGTGACGGATGCGGGTGCCAATGCGGGTTACGCCAATTTCTGTCGAGTGTCCAGCACTCCGGAAGAATTGATTCTGGATCTTGGTCTTAACCCGACGCCCTACGCAACTGGCAAGGTCGAAGTGAAAGTGACACAGAGAATCATCCTGAATCACTACACCGCCAAGCGTCTGTGGAGCGCACTGTCGATGGCGTTGCAACGGCACGAGCAGGCATTTGGTGTTCTGGAAACGGACGTTCGCAAGCGCGTGAAACCTCAGCCGATTTCCTAGTAATTGATGGTTCGACTCCGATAGAATTGACCAAGGCTTAGCATCATGGCGATGCTAAGCCTTTTTGCTGGGACAGGCGCGACAACATACTTTTCCCGGTCCACGAGTTTCACTTGAAGACGTCAGTATAATGACAGATCCACCCACACCGGATAACCCGTCGGACGATCCATCAGCAAACGAAGGCCCACAAAGCCAGGAAATCCGGCACTCCCACATCGGCGCGTTGGTGCCAACACATGTGGCCCGCGGAGTCTTTACCACCGGTGCTGTGGTGTTGCAGGGGCAGCATGAATTCATCGTGGACTTTCTGCTGCGGATGCAACAACCGCAACAGGTTGTGGCGCGAGTTGTGATGCCACCGGCTGTCGTGAATCAGTTCATTCAGGCGCTGCAGGAAAATATCAATCGTTATGAAGACCGCTTCGGTCCGATTCACATGCCTGCCATTCCAAATCAGAATCAGCAACAGCGCCAGTCGGCGCAGGACCTGTACGAATCTCTCAAGATCAGTGACGATGTACAGTCCGGCACGTACGCCAATGCGGTCATGATCGGACATTCGCCGACCGAGTTTTCCTTCGACTTCATCACGACGTTTTTTCCACGATCGTCGGTTTCGCAGCGGGTGTTTATGGCATCGGCAAATGCCAGGCGACTACTCGATTCAATGAACCACTCGTTTCAACAGTTCCAGCAACGCCTGCGAAACCCGCCTCCGCCGCCGGACGACGACGTTACGCCACCGGATTTTAACACGTCCGAAGGCGACTGGCCGCCTGGACTCTAGGGCGGAACATGTGGCTGAAATGCCACTGCGGACCACCATGTCCCTGTTGCAGACTGGTAAAATTCAGCAGTTCGCCAATGCGGCGGCCATCCGGATGGCTTCCACCATGCCCGCAGCATCAGCTGGTGTTTTTGGATTCCATGCGCGATCGAATGCTGTGCCGTGTGTCGGGCTGGTACGGATGATGGGCAGCCCGAGTGTGATGTTCACGGCGGAGTCAAAGCCGATCAGTTTCACGGGGATGTGGCCCTGATCATGGTACATCGCTACGACACCATCAAATTCGCCACTCACCGCGCGGCGAATCAGCGTGTCAACGGGCAATGGACCGGTCACCGATTTCACAAATGACGCACAGAAATCCACAGCGGGACGAATCAGGCGTGATTCTTCATCGCCAAACAATCCGTTTTCGCCTCCATGCGGATTCAGCGCGCACACTGCTATGGCGCGACGCCTGCAGTGGATGCGTTGCAGGAAATTGTCCATCAGCCGGATTTTGCCCACGATGCTCTCCATCGTCAGTATCTGCGGCACACTTTCGATTGAGGTGTGCAACGTGACGTGAGCAATGCTGAGTCCGCACAAGGCAGCGTCGTTTCTTTCGTCTGTGTTGCCGGTGGCAAGCGGCAGAATCAGTCGCCGCCACGCGGTGAGTGCAGATTCCGGCAGATGCAACATCATCGCAAATTCAGCGACGCCACAGCGTTCGGCCAGAATCTCCGTGTGTCCGGGGAAATCGTGCCCGGCAAGGTGCAGGGCTTCTTTGTTCAGCGGGGCCGTGACAATCGCATCAACGGCAGATTGTTTCGCCAGCGCGGTAGCGGCATCAAGATAATGGAACGCCGCGTCTCCTGCTTCGCGACTGACGCGCGAGGGTGGAGCCGCAAGTACGACGTCCGTGAACGGATTGATACACGGGATTCGACATTCGTCCACAACGGTGATGATATCTTCGCGAACATGTGACGCATTTGATTCCGTGAGCTTCAGTTCCTGCAACGACACAGAAATCCCAAAGACCTCAGCCGCCCGCTGAAAAATTTCCGGATGACCAATGACTACCGGATGACAGACCGATAATGTTGCGGGTTGGGCGATCGCGCGCAGAATCACTTCCGGGCCGATCCCGGCGATATCACCGGCAGTAATGGCAATGATTGGTTTCATGGGCGGCATAATACGATTCGTGTGACTGAACGAGCAATCTACTTCCAAATGGCAGTTTAACGGGTGGAAACCCGTATTGCGTTGTTGCCGCATTAATGAATTTGTGGCAAAGAAGCCGAATCAAATTGTTTTTGGTGGCATCCATTCATTGACCTCAGCATCCTGCGACAGCTGAATTTTGATCGCAGGTGCGTTGCACCGGCATCTCAGTGCCGCTCGCTCCTGACAACGAAGCGTTCATTTGAATTCGGAGCACTCAACGCGAATTCGGGCCCAACGGAAAATATGGCAACGGCATTCGCCATCTATCCGTTGTGGCTTGATTGGCTAAGCTGCTCCTTCCCAGGGGAAACGACCGACGGAGTCCGCAAGGATCTTTGTTGGGGGAACTGCCCGAGAAGGAGCACTCTTGGTTGAAAAAATGGGTCAGGAACCAATAGCCAAATGGCCCGGGGGGTGCTTCGCACTATTGGTTCCTGACCCCCCTTTTTTTTTCAAGCTCTTTTTTCAAGCCTAATCCACAAACACAAATTCGCTCAGATTGAACAGCAGTCGGCATAGCGCAGGAAGTCCATGCTGTTTTGCATAGGCGATTGTCTGCAGACGTTCTTCCTGTGACGGCGTTCTGCCCGTCAGCAGCCGAAACGCCTCATCGATGCGAGCATCCGTGGATCGTGCATCCGTTTCCAGTCGCGCCGCAAAGTGCTGAGCCATGGAAAGTGTAAAGCGATTGTTGAGCAGCGACAGCGCCTGCAGGGCAGTCTGTGTTTCGTGGCGACGGGGTGTGCTTTGCGATGAATCTGCACAATCGAGTGTCGTCATGAACGGGTCCGGCTGCGACCGGACGATAAATCGATAAACACTGCGGCGGTGCGAGCGGACATCTTCCGGATCAAACTTGTTGTATTCGTAGTGCGGTGAATGTTCGGGCTTTTCAAGTTCAAACAGATAGAATCCAGGGCCACCCATTTCGGAATTCAATTGACCGCTCACCGCCAGCATGGAATCCCGAATCTCTTCAGCTTCCAGTCTGCGGCGATTCATGCGCCACAGGAACGTATTGCCCGCATCGGCAGCTTCTGCGGCAGGATTGCTGATCGAACTCTGCCGATAAACGGCGCTGGTGACGATCAGGCGATGGAGTTTCCGGAAAGACTGTCCGTTGTCACGAAATTCCGCCGCGAGCCAGTCCAGTAGTTCCGGATGACTGGGTAGCTGGCCCATACGACCAAAGTCGTTCGGTGAATCCACGATTGCCCGACCAAAGTGATACTGCCAGACGCGATTGACGATCGACCGCCATGTGAGCGGATGATCGGGTCGTGTCATCCAGCGGGCCAGAGCGGCGCGACGATCGGCTTCTGAGTGATCGACCGGAAGTTGAAACTGCCATTCGTCATCAGGATGCAGCGGAATCGTGCCGGGCTGAACTTCATCTCGTGGCTGCGTTTCGTTCCCTCGATGCAGTACCTTTACTGGTCGCGGTTTCCCTTCGGTTGGTCGAAAATTCCCCTGTGGCGCGAAGTGTGTTGCTGCCGTATAAACCATGCGTCCGGACGGCAGCGAGTTGAGTTCTTTTTCGACGGCTGCCAGGTGCTGCGTCAGCGTTTCACGCTGCGTCCTGCGTTCCTGCGTATTGAGCGTTTCCAGCAGAGCGTTATGAGCCTGCTGAACTTCTGATAGCGTTTGAACCGCGTCCGGATCAGCGGCTGTCGGCCAGATGGCATCCGTGAGATTGGACTTACGCCATCGTTCCGGCGCTTCAATCGAATCCAATGCCGTCACAGCCGAATTTGCCGCGACGTTCGCTCCCTCGGAAGTCTGCACATCCAGTTCCGCCAGCGCCAGAATGAAGTCGTTCTCACGTGTTGCCAGCTTCGTCGCGACGACGCGAACATATCGAGCCTTTACGCTGCATGGAATCACCACCGAAGAGATGCCTGGATTGGGTCTGTCCGTAGCTGTCGCATCCAGCAGGATGTGCGGCGATGCTCCCGCAGCACGTTGCAATGCAGTCGATCCTTCGATCCGATAACGCAGCGGGAATCCAAACCCCGCACCGATTCCAGCAAAGTCATCGTGACATGGATGCAGAACAACAGACGACAATTCAACATCTCGACCAAGATCGATTTCGACCCACTTTTCAGTGTCAGCAGACGCGGCAATCTGGCTGTGATAACCGAATTCCGGCCGCTTCGCAGCTGGTTCTGCCGTCGGACGCAGTTTACTGATCTGTGCTTCCAGCATCGCGAGTCTTTCACCACCTTCCGCGCGGATGGCGGCTTCCAGGCTGGTCAACTCCTGCTGAGCGGTCGTCCTCTGCACGACGAGTTCCTGCCGCCGCGTTTCCGTCTCAGGCTGGGTGTCATACGGCCGCTCTGCGCGATCTAAGGCAGCAAACACGGACTGCAGACTGTAATAGTGCTGCTGGGTGAACGGATCAAACTTGTGATTGTGGCAACGCGCGCACTGGATGGTGGCGCTGCAGAATGTGTTGAGCACCCCCGTGACCATATCGTCGCGATCAAGATTGCGCGCTACCATGCCATCGATCTTGCTTTCCGACACTTCCACATGGCCAATGAAATCCCATGGACCGGCGGCGATGAATCCCAGGCCCAGAATCCCGTCCGGCTCTCCAGGAAACAACACGTCGCCGGCGATCTGTTCCTGCACAAAGCGCGTGTACGGTTTGTCGTCATTGAAGGAACGGATGACATAATCGCGATACGGCCATGCGTTCGGGCGTAATTTGTCTTTGTCGTAACCGCACGTGTCGGCATAGCGGACAACATCCAGCCAGTGTCGCGCCCAGCGCTCGCCGTAGCGCGGAGACGCAAGCAGTCGATCGACGACACGTTCGTACGCATCCGGCGAGAAATCATTGAGAAAGGCGTCGATGTCCTCCGGTGCAGGTGGCAGCCCGATGAGGTCAAACGTCACGCGACGAATCAGCGTGTGTCGGTCCGCTTCCGGAGACGGCTCCAGCGCATACTCGCGAAGTTTGCTGAGCACGAAAGCATCGACCGGCGTGCGAAGCCATCGGCGTGCCGCATCGTCATCCAACACGGGCGGCTGAATCGGTATGATCGGTCGCAGTGACCACCAGTCGAAATTATCGACCACGGGTTCCGTCAGACGAAACGTTTCCGGCCATTCAGCTCCTTCTGCGATCCATTGTCGCAGGGCGGCAACTTCGTCGTCAGTCAGCGGACCGCCGTCTTTCGGCATCGCCGGAGGGACGCATGTCGATTCAGTTACCACGACGCTCAGCAACTGACTGTCGTCCGGTTTACCGGGCTCCACGAAGCCGGAGTCCATCAAATGCTGCTGAGTCTGCAACGAAAACTCGCCCTTGCGGTCGTTCTCGTTGTGGCAGCTCAGGCAACGTCGTTCAAGTAACGGCGCGACACGATCATGGAACAAGTCATCGGCGTCCGATGAGGTTCCTGTCGTGATCAATGCATTCAATGCAATGCAGGCTGAAAGAAGGGCCGGGCGCGTTTGCACAAGGGCACTCACACTGGTAGGAAATGGCAGGCCGCTGACAATGGAGCAACATGGGGCATAAGCATAACGAACATCTGCGTCCGTGCCGACTGTTATTCACTCAAAACAGATGCATCTGAACGTTTGGGTCTCAACAGTCTGGCGACGACAACCGTGACCACGATCAGGTAGGCGGCACTCAGTATCAGCAATGGCCACAGTAACTGCGGCCACTTGTTGAAGATGCTGTCCGAGAGCCATGCTTGTGCGAAACACAGCGGCGCCATCCCGATTCCCGTCGATAGCATTACGTGGCGAATGGGGATGCGGGTGAAACCGGCGGCGTAGGATACCAGATCAGTTGATGTGAGTGGATTGAGTCTGAGCATCACAATCAGCCTCGGGCCACGTCGTTCGAGTGCCGATTGAAGTCGTTCGATCGAATCTGTCGAGCCGAGGCGTTGCAGCCAACCCGAACCAAGACTCCGAGTCAGCCCGCAGGAAATCCCGGAACCAATCATGTTTCCAATCAGAGCCAGCAGTCCGCCGAGCCAAGGACCAAAAATCAATCCACCTGGAGCATACAGCAGCACTCCAGGGATCGGCGCGACGATCACTTCGATGGTGACAAACAGCACGTAGACTGCAGGGGCCCAGCTTCCGGCTTCACGGAAAAATTGCTGCAGGCACGCCACACGTTCAGTACCTGTGATGTCAGATCGTATCAGTTGAAACGCAATGCCGTTCGACAGCCACGATCCTGCAAGGCAAAAAAACAGCAGCGCCAGGACCAACCACGGAAGAACGCGGATATAGTCATCTGGAGTGCGATGACTTGTCATCGCTTTGTTTGTCCGACGGTGTTCGTCGATGGCAACTGTTCCGATTGGTGAGCTCGCGGCAAAAAGTAAGCTGCAGGAAATGCTTACGACGCAAATTCACAACAGCAAGCTTGATTTGCCACGATACATGTCGCAGACTGTCCTTAATGGTATCGGGATTCCTGGGCATATTCAATGCAGCGCACAATGCTGCGAATCAATGCAGGCAGGACTTATGGCAACAGATTACAAGTTTATCGGCGTCGGTGCGGTCGTCTGGTTCTTCGGAATCGCGATGGTGTCGTGGCACGTCTATCGTCGGCGCAAGTTTCTGAGCGATGCGGGTATCTCCCCACCGGAACTCAAGTTTCTGGAGCAGCAGTATCGCCGTCGCATGCAAACCTCGGCGCTTACGATTACGCTCGGGGCCCTGATTTCAATGTGCGACTACCTTCCGCAGTTCAAGACTTCACCTGGGTTTGCCGCGACATACGTCATGGGCCTGCTGTTGCTTTCCATGTGGTTGGTTCTGTTGGCCCTGGGAGATGCGGTTGCCAGTCGAGTTCATATGAGTCAGTCACTGCGGAAGAATCGCCTGACGCGCCAGGCTCTGCAGGAGGCGATCAACGAATTGCGACAGAAACAGGCCGATGCTTTGAAAACTGCTGACGAACGCAACATGATCATGCCACGGGAATAGCGGATCCTTATGCTCAAGTCCCCGCCAAGCTGATTTCTTGTCGTCTCCGCTGTCAAACCTGCCGGGAAAACTTCTATGCGAAACCCTGCCAAAGCACGTCACGAAACTGCGACGCATGATGCAATCAGTCGCCGAAACTGGCTGTTATCGACAGGCTTGCAGACCGCTGGTCTCGGGGCACTTCACCAATTCTGGGGCACCATCGCTCAGGCTGGCTCGCAGCCGAACAACACCTCTTCACGCGCGACAAACGCGCGCCGTGCAAAATCTGTGATCATGATCTTTAACTGCGGTGCGCCGAGCCACATTGATTTGTGGGATATGAAGCCCAAAGCTCCATCTGAGCTTCGCGGCCTGTTTCAGCCGATCTCGACCAACGTCTCCGGGATTGAAATCTCTGAGTTGCTGCCGGAAGTCGCAAAACGCATGGACAAACTGTCGATCGTGCGCACGCTGCATCACACTCATGGAGGACACAATTCCGGCATGCACTGGTCGATTGTCGGCAAGCCCTATCGGATTGACAGCACTCTCATCAATCCCGGTCGTACCGACGTTCCGAGCTTCGGAACACTCATCAACTGGCTGGCCCAGCGCGACGGATATTCAGGCAATGTGCCGCCGTATGTGATCACTCCGTCGCCTCATTGCGACAGTACAAAGTATCTGACTCCAGGGCAATTCGGCGGATGTCTTGGAAGTCGCTTCGATCCCTTCGTACTGAATTCCGATCCCAACGCCAAAAATTTTCACGTCCCAGGAATGAAACTGGACGAAGCGATCACTCAGCAACGTCTGCAGGATCGTTCTTCCCTGCTGCAGACATTGGATGTTCATGGCAACCTTGTTGCATCCGACATCACCGCCGATATCGACGTGCAGCGTGCAAGGGCGCTTGGACTCATCAGTTCAGATACCGCGAGTGAAGTCTTTGATCTGTCGCGGGAACCCGACAGCGTTCGTGATCGTTACGGACGACACAGTTGGGGGCAGTCTCATCTGCTGGCGCGTCGACTGGTCGAAGCTGGCAGCCGTTTCGTGACGACCGTCAATGGCCCCAGCATTACGTGGGACACCCACAAAGACAACTTCAACCAGCTGAAGACGCGCCTTGTTCCGCCGATGGAGAAAGCGTACGTCGCCTTGCTGGATGACTTGTCTGAACGCGGCCTGCTGGACGAAACGCTCGTCATCTGGATGGGGGATTTTGGACGGACTCCGATTATCAACAAGGACGCTGGACGTGACCATTGGCCACAATGCTATTCGATGGTCCTCGCCGGCGGTGGCATTCGAGGCGGTCAGGTCATCGGCGAGTCCGATAAGACCGGTGCCTACCCCTTCTTGCGCCCAGTCACTCCCGCCGACATTCACGCCACTGTCTTTGCGGCGCTTGGCTATGACGCTCAACATATCACATACCACCTGACCGACGGTCGGCCGATGCCGGTTTGCGATGGCACAGTGATTCACGAACTGATTTAGAACCCCTCACAAAACAGGTAGCTGGATTCGCAAGAATTCAGAAATGGGGCTGAATTCTTGCGAATCCAGCTACGAAGAGCGGTTTTGTTATGGGTTCTTAGAATCATGAATCAGCGACAAGAGCTCGTGTTCGTTGCACTGTGAATCTGCCCGACTGGACCTGGTTACAACTCGTTTTGTGAATTCCCATGAATCTGAAGTCTCCGGTCGTAGTCAAACTTGGCGGCAGCTTGCTGACATTGCCGGATCTGGTCGAGCGGCTGCACGCCGTCGTGAAGTTATTGCATCCGCAGAAAGTCCTGATCGTGGTTGGCGGTGGCGAGGCGGCGGATGAGATTCGACGGCTGGATGCCGTTGCCTGTCTCACGGCAACGCAGGCTCACTGGGATGCCGTCGCGGCAATGACGTTCAACGCGGAAAATCTGTCTCGTGTCCACGGATGTCTGCCTATGGTTGCAAACCGGATCAACGCTGACACAGCATGGCAGCAACTCAATGCCGTCCTGCTGGATACGGCAGCGTTTCTGCGCGAGGAACTGACACAGCATTCTCGGTCATTGCCGGAAGCATGGAGTGTGACAAGTGATTCCATCGCTGCGTTTGTGGCGCTTCACTGGCCGGCTAAACAGGTCGTATTCTGCAAGTCGTGTGACTTCATGGCGCCGCACACCGAGCGGCTCTGTCAGGACGGCCTGCTCGATGAGTGGTTTCCAAATCTGGCCACTCCGCTGCAACAGTCCGGCGTGAACTTACAGTGGCTCAACCTCCGGGCTGCGATTCCACAAATGGAGCCGATTCATCCGATTCATTGATTCATGGAGCACAATTGAACCGGGGATTGTCCCGTAGTGGGTCTGGATACCCTGGAAAATCTGTGGACGATTCGGCCCTCCCGTGTTGTGTGACATACGCTCCATCATTCCGCTAATCGCAGATTACCGAGTCCCACATGCCATGAGTGGCCAGCGCGAGCATTATAGAATTCAATATCCCGACAGTGACCGCCTCTGGCTAACGACCGGGGAATCCATGCTCGCAATCCATGACCTCTCGGAAGGTGGCGCTTGTCTGGACTCAAGTCCTGTCTTTGAGGAAAGTCTGCCACCACAGGAAATTTCGGTCATCTTCCCCGATGGCAATGAGTTCCTGACAACGGCAGTATTCGTTCGCAACAACGACAAGGGAACCGTCATTCGATTCTCGCGACTCGTGCCACTGGCTCGAATTCTTGCAGAACAACGGCGGCTGAGACTCCGGTTTGGGCATCTTGACTGACGTCGCCCTGGCTTATTTCAGATCAGAATGGACACTCATGCATCACCGGCACAAGGAAATGCCGCAGAATTGATGGTCATTGCGAGTTAAGCATCCTGAAGTTGCGGCTTGCCGGTCGCCTTCGTGACCTTGTTTGACTGCGGACTGTTGCGAGCCTGCAGGAACAAATCACGATTGACGTCAAAGCCGGTCACCACGACGCTGAATTCGTCAGCAAGCGGATAAATCAACAAATGATTGGCATCGCGGATCTCGGTAGTCGCGTTGCGGGATTCGATGCGAATCGGATTTTGATCCAGTCGAAAATCCTCTGTCGAATATTTTTTCAGCGGGCTACCGCCACGACGATCGTACGCGACCAGCACTTCCACCGGTCGACGCGGCTCAACCACGTCGGATAGACTGCCGACACGAAAACCACCCTGACGACTGGACAAGCGAAACGACTTCTGTCTGCGTGGTTTCGCGCTCAGGACTTTCAGCCGATTCTTCGCAGCACCACCACCCTTGTTGGTCATTGATGAGAACTCAACCGGCATGCCGGGCTGGTCGTGGCCGGTGCCCACAGAAAAGACGTCCAGCAGAAGTTCGGGATCGTCATCATCGGCAGCTTCTGCCAGCATCTGGCAAAGATCGGACACAGCGTTGCGGATAAACCGCAGCGTCGCCGCACCGTTGACATATTTGCCTTTGAAGTGAGATGTTTCCTCACTCCATTCCGTATGCGCAGGATTCTCAGCGTCGCCCAGAAAGCCGGTCAGCGGAGCATCATCAATCGCTACGATGGCATATACATCCCGCATGAGCCGAGAACGCACATCGGAAATCACAATGCCGTCGCGGATAAACATCGGTCTCTTCTGCGGTGACCCTTCGGCGCGTTCAATGAAGGTATCGAACTGCGTGCGTTTGCTGAGTCCATTCTTGTACTGCACAAGTGCCGGAATGCGAACGGCAATGCGGCCTTCGTCCTGCAGAGCTTTTCGCATGTCTTCGAACAGCCTGTCGTCGATGGCTTTGCGGTTCCATTTGGTCGCCTTCCCCGCAAAACTGCTGAGCACGATCAGTGATTTTTCGTCGTCACGGTGCAAAGCCCACTGCGTCAGTTTCAGCAAAGGCTGAATCAGCTCACGTATCACATCGGCGCTTTCGCTGACAACAGTGGCCAGAGACTGTGCATTGAGTACCGTTTGCGTGTCCGCGTCCTCGACCGTAACGACCAGATCTTCTTTCAGGATCGGATAAAAATAGTCCTGGACAATGGCATCCACAACTGCGGCAGACGTCCAGCGCTCATCACAAAATGGTACGACGATGGAAAGGCCGGGATCATGTCCGCGTTCCAGACAGAAATCTTCCGCAAACTGTTGAATAAAATCCTGGTCGTCCACCGGCGCGGCGGCTTCGTCTTTGTCGGGTTTCTCGCCAAACCAGCCGTCCGGCGTGAAGCTCTTGTCCTCAATGTTGTGCGAACGCAAAATCGACTGCCCGACGAGTAACCGCTGGCGGTCGTCGTGCCGAACCGTGACGCCAAAAAAACTGCGAATACGGCTGCAGCGCGGAAAGACGAACTTGCCAAGTCCCCAACGACCTCGTCCCGACTCCGTCTTATTCGACTGCCCCTCGGCCCGGAAGAAGTAGTAGAATGGATTCCGCACGCCAGCCACTTCATGGTACTGATTCACGTCACCTGTCAATCCCGTGGTGCCGCTGTCTTCGTACGTGATGAAACAACAGTTATCGTCACGGCCCGGTGAGTCCCGCAGACCGCTGCCTTCCGCATGAAAATGGTCCCAGCCACCTTTGAAGTACCGCTTTGACCCGTCTATAGAGAGTGCGGATTTGCTGCCGGAAACAAAAATCCGGACGGAGACCGGCCCGGTATAGCCAGGACGCCGTGCGTCCAGAGAATTCTGAACGGCTTCCCGGACGAAAGCGCGCAGCTCGGTATCGTTCGCGAAAAACTCACCTTGAGTCGCTTCGCGGTTTTTAAACCGAGGGTTCACTTTGCTAAAATGCCAAGCGAGTTTCATGTTGGATTTGTTGAAATTTGTGGTAGACCGGACCAGTGCTCCAGTTGCCCTGTCAAAACTTGATTTTAGGGTGGCCGGGGTTGGAGAGCGCTAGCTCGAAACCCCGGGGCTTCCTTCGCTTCGCTCAGTCCAGCCCCGGCCACCCAACTCCAATTCTTAGTGCTGACGAGGCACTAGAGTACCGCTCGTTGTCCGCTGTTCAAGTGAGAATCACCCATCTTAATGCCTCAGCCTGAATCTATGAGAATCACGGACAGAATACGCGACATGCGTTACCCGCGTCGTATGAGATAACTGCTTTTCCGTGAAGTGGCAGGAATTGTCCATAAAGTCAGCTCAGTTCCATTTCGAAGCTTGAATCGTTAGTTTTTTCCACGTTTTAACAGTCTTCCCCGTTTTCCGTGTTTAAAACACTCAGCAGTACCGAGGTCCCGAATGTCCACTGATCGACGCCGTTTTGTGTCTTCTGCAGTGCTGTCAGGCGTTGGGCTGACACTGTCAGGTTCCAACACTGGACTCGCCGCATCGATGGCTTCGGCAGCTCCTGGAATTCGAAAAACGGTGGACGGTTTTCGTTTCTCCCTGAACACGAGCACAATTCGTGAACCAAAGCTGGGGATCGAACGGGAAGTCGATATCGCTGGCCTTGCCGGATACGACGCCATCGAACCATGGGTTCCGACGCTGCGGGAGTTCGTCAGTGGCGGTGGAAAGCTGGCCGATCTTGGCAAGCGAATTGCCGACGCCGGTCTCACCGTCGAAAGCGCCATCGGATTCGCTCAATGGATCGTTGACGACGAAAAACGCCGCAAGGAAGCTCTGGAAGAAGCAAAACGCGACATGGATATGCTCCGCGAAATCGGCGGCATACGCATTGCGGCACCTCCCGTTGGTGCCCATCAGGGTGATAGTCCAAAGATCGAATTGCAGGTCGTCGCTGAACGTTTTCGAGCCCTCCTGGAAGTGGGCGATCAGACGGGCGTTGTGCCTCAATTGGAAATCTGGGGCTTTTCAAAGAACCTGTCGCGGCTTGGCGAAGTCATGTACGTTGTCGGCGAGAGCGGACACCCGAAAGCCTGTCTCTTACTGGACATTTATCATCTCTACCGAGGCGGCTCAGACTTCACGGGACTTGACCTGATGAGCGACAGTGCCTTACAGGTTTTTCACGTCAACGATTATCCGGCAACGCCGCCTCGTGACAAAATGAACGATGCGGATCGCGTCTATCCGGGCGATGGAATCGCACCTATGTCCCGGATCCTGAATGCGATCGGAGGCAACGGACGCAGCGTCGTGTTGTCGCTGGAATTGTTCAACCGCGACTACTGGAAGCTGGATCCGCTGGAAGTCGCAAAGACCGGCCTCGCAAAGATGAAGGCATCCGTCGAAAAGGCCTCACAGGATCGGGTCTAAGCCCGGTTCTCGACAACCTGTAGCAGAGTTCGTGAGAACTCTGGTGCGTTGCAGCATATTCCGCACGCGGTTGGCATTGGCTCGTTTAACAACGTGCCCAGCGGGCCGCGATTGTTCTGTTTGAAATTTCGTATTTGAAATTTGAAATTTGAAATACAAAGCGCGGGGCGTTTCCCACGCGGCTAAACGAAAGCGCCATCCTCAACCTCTAGATATGACCACCACCGCCCGAATTCTGACGAATCCGGCTACAACAACCACTACGCCAGAATCGATTCCACGATCCTGCCATGAATATCCGTCAGCCGGAAGTCGCGGCCCTGATAGCGGTAGGTCAGACGTTCGTGGTCGAACCCCATGCAATTCAGAATTGTCGCATTGAGATCATGAATGTGGACAGGATCCTGCACAATGTTGTAGCCGTAGTCATCTGTCTGCCCGAACGTCATACCCGGCTTGATTCCGCCGCCAGCCAGCCACATCGAGAAGCAGCGACCGTGGTGGTCGCGACCGTAGTCGTCCTGCAGGCCTCCTTGTCCGTAAACAGTGCGCCCAAATTCTCCACCCCAGATGATGAGCGTATCGTCCAGCATTCCGCGTTGTTTCAGATCCTTCACCAAAGCCGCCTGAGCCTGATCAACGTCCATACATTGCTTCGGAATGTTCGTCGGCAGACCACCATGATTGTCCCAGCCTCGATGATACAACTGTACAAAACGCACGCCCTTTTCGAACAGGCGGCGCGTGAGCAGACAGTTGGCCGCGAACGTACCAGGCTTTCGAGCATCGTCGCCGTACATGCGGAATGTGGCGTCGGTTTCGTGAGTCAGATCCGTGAGTTCCGGAACCGATGACTGCATGCGAAATGCCATCTCATACTGCGCGATCCGAGTAGAAATCTCCGGATCACCCGATTTCGCTAATTGCTCTTTGTTCAGCTTTGCGATGCTGTCGAGCATTTGCCGGCGCAGTCCGCGATCAATGCCTTTAGGATCGGAAAGATAGAGCACTGGATCGCCCTCACTACGGAGCTTCACACCCTGATGGCTCGACGGCAGAAACCCACTGCCCCACAATCTTTCCAGCAGCCCCTGATTCGAGTCTTTGCCGCTCCCGTGTGAGATCAAAACCAGAAACGCCGGCAGATCTTCCGCTTCGCTGCCAAGCCCATAGCTGGCCCATGCTCCAAGGGACGGACGACCCGGCTGCTGCGAACCTGTCTGAACAAATGTTATCGCCGGATCGTGATTGATGGCCTCCGTAAACATGGACTTCACGATGCAGATGTCGTCCACGACCGAACCTGTATGGGGAAGCAGATTGCTGATGCGCGTTCCCGACTGGCCGCAGGAATGAAATCCGAATTTCGGCGCGATGACGGGAAAGCTGGATTGGCCTGACGTCATGCCGGTGAGTCGCTGACCCTGACGAATGGAATCCGGCAGTTCTGTTCCATGCAGCCGTCGCAGTTCCGGTTTTTCGTCGAGCAATTCCAGATGCGATGGCCCACCCGACTGAAACAGGTACACGACACGCTTTGCTTTCGGCGCAAAATGAGTCGCTCCCGTGGCTGCAATTCCATCTCTCTGCAGCAACGATGCAATCGCGGCAGTACCCAGAGCAGATTTCAAAACCGTACGGCGCGTGGACATGATTATCACTCGTCCGAAAACGCTGGATATGCAACATGAACAGTCAGAATTATCGCAGCTTCAGGACCGGTCGTCCAACGATGTTGCGGCGGGTACACAGCTTGCCGACGCTGGAGGGTGCGGTCGCAGACGATTGCTCAGGTAGGTCCTTTCTGCCGGAAATGCGTTTGACAAGTACCAGGCGTTTGACAAGTACCGGCGGAGGCGTTTGACAAGTACCAGTCACCTTGACAAGTAGATTTGGGTTATTTACACTGTCCATCGTCAGCCACGTCAGTGTTTCTGTTCAGGAGTTCAGTTATGCCACGAGTGAATCGGCGGGAGATATTTGCAGATGCTGAGATTCAGGCGTTTCATGTGATCAATCGTTGTGTGCGGAGGACGTTTCTGTGCGGTTCGGACGCAAAGTCTGGCCGGGATTTTTCGCATCGCAAGGAATGGATTCGCGATCGGCTGGAGCTACTGGCGGGGATTTTTGCGGTGGATGTGATGGGGTTTGCCGTGCTGAGCAATCATATGCATGTGGTCGTGCGGACTCGACCGGATGTGGTGGCGACATGGTCGGATGACGAGATTGCCCTGCGATGGTGGAACTTGTTTCCACAACGGCGGTTAAAAAATGGTTCAGCGGCGGAACCGACAGAATTCGAACTCAATCACATTCGCAATGATGCCTCCGGCCTGAAGGAGAAGCGACGACGGTTGTCGAACGTTTCGTGGTTTATGAAGTGTCTTTCCGAGCCGATTGCGAAGCGCGGGAATCGTGAAGAGGAAGTGACCGGGCATTTTTGGGAAGCGCGTTACAAAATACAGCCGCTTCTGGATGAAATGGCGATTGCAGCGTGCATGGCGTATGTGGATTTGAATCCGATTCGAGCGGGCATCGCTTTGACTCCGGAGACGAGTGACTTTACGAGTGTGCAGGAACGGATCGCCGACAGAGTCGGCGGGTTTTCAGTTTTCGGTGTTCAGTGTTCAGAAGAACCGGGATCGAATGCGGCGATCGCGGCTGATCTCGTGGACGAAAGAATTGAGCATGGGGAGAAGGCGGGCTGGCTTACTCCGGTGGCCCTTGATCCGCCGCGTCAGAAAGTTCGTGGGCAGCAGCCGATTCGTCGGGCGAGCAACAAGGGCTGTCTGCCGATGACACTGGATCAGTATTTGAAGTTGCTCGACTGGACAGGACGTCAGCTTCGCAAAGACAAGGCTGGCAGGATTCCGTCAGAATTTGCACCGATTCTCGAACGGCTGGATTGCAGCGCAGAATCATGGCTGGATCTGGTGAAGAATTTCCGCAAACGCTTTCGCACGGAAGCAGGTCGTGCTGCATCGTTGCAGAGTGTGAGTTCTTTTCGCCGTTCCCGCCGCCACGCAAGTTCGTCGGCGTGACGTGACATCAGGCGTCATGGTCGTGCTGTGTCTCGTGAACTCAGAAGACATCATAGTGCCATGATCGGCGATAACTCGCTGCCTGGTTATGTGTCGCTGCGAGCCTGCCGTGATATCCAATTGATTGGGAATCCATCTGATTCACCAACCGCACGAGGGGACTGTCACCTTAGTCGTATAACCCGGATTATTCACGTGGGCCGGACCAAATTCGCGTAAACCCGTGCCGGAACTACACAAACGTGATTTTTCGCATTTGACAGACTGTTGGTGATCGCAGGAATGGTTAGCGAATGCAGTTCCGGCGTTCATCGCGTTTGTTTGGTCCGGCCTACAATGTCGGTGAATAATCCAGGTTTGACGGCAAGCCGCAGGCGTCGGTGCCGGGTTTCGCCTACGCCTGCGGCTCGCCGTTAAACGAAAATGCCGACATTGAAGACTATGACTGCTGGTCTACTCTTTTGGTGCCGGTTCGGCGGCAACTGACGAGTCAGTCGCCAGTGCCGACTTCAGCACGTCCATCTGGTCCGCATAGTCCTGCACGGTCGATGTTGTGTAATCGTGTGTCATCCAGCGCACCAGTAGATCCAGATTTTCCTCGGACAGCTTCTCCGGCGAATACGCGACCATCTGATTCTTCGCCCCGTAGTGGCGCGCCGCGTCCGGGTGGCGAATAAAATCTTTCAGCCATGCTGCAGATCCATACTTTGCCAATGTTGGATACGTGCCAGCGGCGGAGTCATCCGGAGAGGCCTTGAAATCCTGTCCGATGGTATCGTGGCAGCTCGCACAGGACGTTTCTTTGAGTCCACCGGCCCACGACCCATTGATCGCCAGATCGCGCCCTTGTTGCACGCGTGCAGCATCGTAGGTTGCGCCGGCATGTCCGGCCTCGGCGGCGAGAAACTCGACCAGTGCTTTTACATTGTCGGCGTTCTCGGCAGACTTCAGGGATTCCAAATTGCCACTTGTCCAGTCGGCCATTTCGGAACTGTCCGGGTTGATGTATTCGACCGTTTCGCCGGCAGCAGACTTCGCCTGAGCATCAATGAACCACTTCGAGTTCTTCATCCAGGCGAAGTGATTTGAATAGTCCGTTACGATCGCCGTCATCCATTCACGACTTCCGAACGATCCTAAATCTGCAGCTGTTGGCGCGGCGATGACCTTTGGATCGCTTTCTGTTTTGCCCGCATCTTTCACCATGGAACCACGTCCATCATGGCCGTTGTAACGATGACAACTTTTACAGTGCTGTTCAAACAATCGCGGTCCCTGAGTGAACGGGTCTTTGCGGAGAAGCGAGACGGCACCCTCGACTGGGATCTTGTCCGGTCCGGAAGCCAGTTCGATCGCCCGCTGGCCGTCACGATGAGCTTCCGTCAAAGCCGCCTGATGTTCCTTGTTGTTTGCGTCTTCGTAAAATGCCATGACCGTCAGCACGACAACACCCAGCGCCAGAGCCCAGATGAAAGCTCTGTTGAGCTGATGACCGAAGCCACCGAACACCTTTGCTGTGATGGGCATCAAGGCGATGATGCCCATGATGATTCCGGGCACGATGATCGCGCCGAACGTCACTCCAAGGGAGTCGACTGCATGAAATTTCAGGAAACGAAACAGAAACAGAAAGTACCATTCCGGTCGGGCGGCATCAAACTTCACGGCCGGGTCTGCAGGTGCACTCATTTCGGCACCGCGAAATACGGCGAGCAGCAGCACGACTGCGAGCACTGCCAGACACGCCACGGAGTCCTTCAGGACCTGATCCGGCCAGAAGGTTGTTTCCGGAGCACGCTTTGGATCATGCACCGTCAGCCCATGCCGGCGGAACACGTAGATGTGCAAACCCAGGAACCCGACAAGCAGCGTCGGCAGAATCCCCGCATGCATTGCAAAGAAACGTGTCAGCGTAAGATGCCCGTAGTCTGAACCACCCTGCGCCAGGATCTGAACTTCGCGACCAACGCCCGGCGTCGCACTCATGATGTTCGTGGTCACCTGAGTCGCATAGTAGCCTTTCTGATCCCACGGCAGCAGATAACCGGTGAGTGACAGGCCCAGCACAATCATCATCAGCACAATACCCAGCCAGAAGTTCATCTCGCGCGGAGCCTTGTACGCTCCATCGATGATCACCTGAATCAGGTGAATGGCCATCAGCACCACCATTCCCTGTGCCGCATAATGATGCAGGCCGCGAATGATGTTGCCAAGGAACATTTCGTGTTGAATGTAGTACACACTTTCCCAGGCCGTGCGCGTGCTGGGACTGTAAGCGGCCCATAGCATGAAGCCCGTAATTACCTGCAGCGTAAACGTGAAGACCAGAGTACTGCCCCAGACATAACGCCAGCGCGCCCCGCCGGGAACTCGTTCGTTAAACGCTTCATGTATCAGAGCTTTGAAGCCCGTCCGAGTTTCCAGCCAGTTAATCAATGCGATCATGGTTCCGTGTGCTTTCAAATGACGATCTTGTCTGAGGTGACTTTCCGGAAATTCTGGAACTTCACCCAGATTTCGACGCCGTTCGGATCATCCTGGCCGCTCGTTCGCATCGAGACTTCCAAAGAGTCCATATCGCGTGGCGGGATGTCGTTTGTCTTCTTTCCATCCAGAGCAAACGCACTGGTATGACACGGGCAGTAGAAGTGGTTGTCGGCGCGGATGTAGTCGACCGAACAGCCCAGATGTGGGCAGACTGAGTTGAACGCAAGGATTGGGCCGTCACCGACTTTTCGCAGCCAGACACTGCCGACCGGAACATCTCGAAACATGTTCCAGGCATCAATGAGGTCGTCGATCACAGTCACGGACAGTGGCGTGCCGTCCTCCGGGACAGCATCTTTTGTCACATCAAGGCGAATGAACCCGGCCTCATCTTTTCGAGGTACTTCGCCATCCTTCTCACTGCCGGACGCGGCTTTTCGCTTACGCAGGATCGGATCCAGGAAAAACAGCCCGCTCAGAATGGATGGCACGGCGATGATCAGAAAGCTCAGCGCCGCTGTGGTCAGATGCACCAGCATACTGCGTCGAGGTGTCTCAACGGCGGGCGGCAGATGCACGGTCGCATGAGTGGGAGTCTCAGGACTGTTTGACGTCATGGGTGTATTCCTGAACAAAGTCAGAGATCGCGGCAAACGCATTGTGGCGGGATACAGGATGACGCGCATCTGTGACGACACCGCGTCCGGGGCAGAAGCGTATTTGAAAGTCTGACACCACCAAACACAACTGAGGAATCAATGGCAGCATGCGTTGCCGGAATCTGAGAGTCAGTTTGTGCGAATTTACGGGTGTAGTTCCAGAACGGCTTCAACTTCCACGGGAACGTTGAATGGCAATGAACCCATACCCACAGCGCTGCGGGCTGCTTTGCCGGCGTCGCCGAAGATTTCGACCATTGTGTTGCTGAATCCGTTTATCACGGCGGGATGCTTCTGAAATTCCGGTGTGCAGTTGACGAAGCCCAGAACTTTCACAATCCGTTTCACGCGGTCCAGGTTTCCCAGAGATGCTTTGATGGTGGCCAGCATGGTCAGCGCCACTGTCCGAGCTGCGGCAGCTCCCTGCTCCTCAGTCAAGTCTGAGCCCACTCGACCGATCACCAGTTTTCCGTCGGGTCCATAGGGAACCTGTCCGGACACATACGCCATGTGGTCCACGACCACGACAGGCGTGTAAACACCGCCCGGAGCGGGGGTTGG
>JAYSPO010001197.1:0-2396 GCA_043722015.1 Candidatus Kuenenia sp.
TGGGCGTGAGCCCTCCGTGGCCCCTGCATGAACACACGGAGGGCTGACGCCCAGCCGCTCGCCGTTGCTTCATTTCTGGCCGCTTAAAGAATAATCCACGTCGAATTGAATCGTGCCATCATTCCCAACCCTGTTCAGTTTACGTACTTCAGCGTGCTCTTCGCGTCATCTGTGTCCGCTTTCTCCAGCCGTTTCTTTCTTTGTTTCAGGATTAGGACACGGACGGTCCAGCGCGGGCTTCGCCGGCAACCCAAAGTGACAAACGTATGGAACACTCATCGACGCTGATCTGCGTTAATCCAGGGCAATCACACTATCTGTGAAGATCAGCGTCGATGAGTGTTCCGTACTACAAACAGTTGATTTCTTGTTGCTCCGCGAAGATTTTTTGCCGGCGATTTGTCGAGGTTGTTCTCGTGCATAATCTTTGTTCTCATCAGGGTTCGGACTCGGTGAGGGTAAAATCGGAAAGTAGCCGTCACGCTCAGCCGTGACGAGCATTGAACCGGGCCACATGAATGGAGTGCCCGCGCTGATTGTTCTTCAGGCCATGAAACGGGGCTGGTCGTGGAAAACTGTCTCGGTTGATGAATGTCGACTCACAAATGCTCATCACGGCGGAGCGTGATGGCTACTTTGGGTTGCGGGCGAAGCCCGTGCTGGGTTTATGCGTCCCCGCACTTGCCTGCCGTGTGAAGATTTTGAGGGCTGGTAATGCGGATGAATTCCCCGCATAAGCACCTGTCCAGAATTATGTTGCCATAATTCGTTTAACGGCGAGCCGCAGGCGTAGGCGATTCCCGCTTGCCAACGCCTACGCCTACGGCTCGCCGTTAAACGAAAGAACTTATGCACGAGTGCATATGAATCTCAGTCACAGTCGGTTCAGTCAAGCGTGAAGGCATGGCGAGGGGCGATTATTTAAGGACGACGATAGGCCACGTGGCCCTGGGGCTTTCCGACTGCCGGAAATATTGGTAGAAATTGACGCATGCCAACTCACGCAAAGGAACACCCGAATACTTGCGAGAACACAGCCGGTGAGGGTTGTGGTTCCTGTATGGCAACTCTGATCCGATCCCCGCGCCGGACTCGGCAAGGCAGCGACTGTCCGGGCAATCAGAACTCCGTCGCTGCTTGCGATAATCGCCAGCACGTTTCTGCAGCCGTCGAGGAAGGTGGTGCTCGACGGCTGGTGCTGACGGCGGTCCTGGCATTTGTCGTGCCTGTAGTTGTCAGCGTCGTGGTAGTACAATCCATCGAGAGCCGTGTTGGCTCGGGAGCGGCCGCAATCGTGGGATTAGCGGCAGCCGGATTGGCGGCACTGACATCAGCCTCCATCGTCAGGCGTCTCGCGTGCCGGTCAACAGTCAGCGGAGCGGACCAATGAGCACAGACGCATGGTGGCCATGGCGGTGGCTGGGCCCAAACTTTGCACGAGGCATCCATCCGCCGTCACACAAGGAAGCGACAGCCGACAGCCCCATCCGATTTCTCCCGACACCTTCCAGAGTGACACTGCCCTTGCATCAGCATGCCGGATCGGCCGCTGATCTCGTGGTAAAGCCCCGAGACAAGGTCACCTGGGGCGATCTGGTTGCCAAACCTCATGATGAGCGAATGAGTGCGGGCGTTCATTCGCCGGTAACGGGTGCTGTCCGTCCTCTGACGGCCGTCACGCTGCCGAACGGAAAGCATGCTGCCGCGATCCCGGTGGAGACCGAGGACGGAACTCCTTCGGGTGAAACGATCTGGGCTGCGTTGTTTGGCGGTGAATGGCCAGACACGATTCCCCATGAGTTGAAATCCGACGACATTCTGAAATCGATCAGCGCGGCGGGAATTGTCGGCCTCGGCGGCGCTGCGTTTCCCACGCACGTCAAGCTTCGGCCAGCGTCCGACAGGCCCGTGCATACGCTGCTTCTGAATGGATGTGAATGTGAACCGTATCTGACAGCGGATGATCGCCTGATGCGCGAAGCTCCTCGGGCGATCGTCGCCGGTGCGAGACTGGCGATGATCGCCTGCGAAGCCAGCGAAATGGTAATTGCCATCGAAGACAACAAGCCGCAAGCCATCGCCGCGATGCGAGCTGCTGTGCCCGATATGACTGCCGTACGAATCGTTGTCTGCCCCACAAAATATCCGATGGGCGGAGAGCGTCAGCTGATTCCAGCAGTGTTTGGCAAGAGCGTGCCGACCGGCGGCTATCCACACGATATTGGAATCGTGGTGGTGAATGTCAGTACCGCAGCCGCGATCGCCGCCGCAGTTTTTCGAAATCAGCCGCTAACGCACCGCGTAATGACTGTGACGGGCGGCGGCATTCGGGCTCCGGGAAATCTGCTCGTGCCGCTCGGAACGTCACTGCAGGAAATTATCGACGCCTGTGGAGG
>JAYSPO010001198.1:0-6175 GCA_043722015.1 Candidatus Kuenenia sp.
CTTCTGTTCATGGTCGTAGAAGGCTCGATCGGAAAAAATCGACAGCCCCTTCCAGCGACGCAGCGATGTGGCGATTCGTTCGTAGTTGCGACTTTCATCGGCCCAACCCAGAAGTCGCAGGATTTCATACCGACTGAACGAGACGTCTCGTGTGGCGAATTCATTCAGACGGCTCAGCTGGATGCAGGCGAGCAGCACGTCGTCGTCTTTGGATGTGGGCAGGCCGTAGCGGTCAGAGCCTGATAAGGTCAGTCGTCTGGGCAGGTACTTGTTCTGGTCTCGATCGAAGACCGTGTCTTCCAGCACGACCGTTTTGGTTCCATCAAGGAATCGATCAGAAATGGCTGCGAGGGGAAACTCAGCCAGATTGAGTTCGTCCACGGCGGAATCAAGTGGCTGGTTTTGTTGTTTCTGCCGGAGGGTATCTGATGAGTTTTCTTTCACGCACTTTTCACATTGAACAACAACCTTCCTGTGTTGTTGTTTATCTATTTAAATAACAAATTAGGGGGTGAAATTCGCCCATCGTTTCAGGCACTTGCGACCGAAAAAGATGTTTCGTTGTCCGGCAATCGTGCTTTATTGCCAGCATGATTATTTCACTGGTCAATTCAAAAGGGGGAGTCGGCAAGTCCACGCTGGCAGGCAGTCTTGCTGGCTGGCTTGCAAGCCATGGACGTTCAGTCATTCTTGCAGACTGCGACACACAACAGTCATCCAGCGAATGGATCACGGAAGCACTGCCCGAACTTCAGGTCGTGCGACTCGCAAACGCTGACGCAGTACTTGATGAACTCCCGGCTCTGGCACAGGAAGCGGACTTCGTCATCGCCGACGGTCCCGGCAGCCAGACTGAAACCAGCCGTGCCCTCCTGATGTGGGCTGATCTGGCCATTCTGCCCTGCAAAGCCAGCATGTTCGAAGCCCGAGCCCTCAACAAGAACACGGCCTTCGTCCGGCAGGCTCAGGCAATTCGCAAAGGTCCACCGGAAGTGATTGCCGTACTCAGCATGGTCGGTCGTGAATATCGGTTGACTCGTGATATGCGAGAAGCCGCCGCTGGGCTCGGCCTGAAAATCGCCGAAACTCCGATCACGCTGCGACAGGCGTATGCCGACGCCCCCGGTCAGGCGACTTTCGTCTGGAACATGGGCTACGCCGCACGGGGAGCTGCTGAGGAAATTGAACAATTGTTTCGAGAACTGTTTCCTGAGATTGCTGCAATCAGTCACTCTGAACGGGCATCTGCCCTCGCCAACCGAAAACCGTAAACTCAAAGGAGCGTCGTTAACAATTATGGCAGAAAGAAGAACACTCACCACCGCAATCCATTCCGTCCCCAACGCTGATCCGGAGGTCGTGCGAGCATTCGTGACTCAGGACAAATCGCCACCGCCGCACCAGAATGCAACAAGCCCGAACAATTCACAGCGATCGGTTTCTCCATCATTTCAGCCCGTCGGCCTCATTCCGATAACCGTCCGACTTCGCCCGGAAATCGCGGGAGCCCTCAAACGAGCATCTCTGGAACGCCAACTGGCGGGAGCGGAATTCTTCAGCCAGCAGGAAATTGTCGAACGAGCCCTCGCCGCATGGCTGCACGAAAATGGTTGTCTGAATTCGTAATTCCGACGCAACCAATTCGGAATACTGGAACGGAAACGAGAGAAACTGAAACCTCGTGAATGCAGAGCATTCGGAGGAATTGCTTGCTCGTTTCCGGCCAGGCAAGATTCATCCACGTTCGTTAGATTTCAGTGGGGGAACGGCTCACACTGCCAGGAATGCCTAAACAAGCCCACTCTTCCCCGTCGATCGTACGGGCCTTTTCGCCAAAGTCACGCCCCGGACAAACAGGCCCGCACGACACAGGTCGGGAAGTTCGTTAAAACATTCCCCGACTGATGAAGAACAGCAGACACCAAAACAACCTTCCATTTTTCACTCGTCTCCTGTGAACGCGACTCAACCGCATTCTGAGCAAACAAGCCTCGAACTCGTTATGACAAGGAATGTGAATTGTGTGATGCCGGCTCCAGAAAACGATCGTGAGTTCACCCGATCGTGGCGGCGTGAATCGCCTTGAACCGCGTTGCGATTCAGACGGCTGACCGAGGTCCCTGCTCGAATCTTCCGTCACGGACGGAAGATTCTCGACCGGTCCCCAGGCGGGTCCAGTTCTTTTTCCGGAGCATGCGCTCCGGCACCGCAGTGTTCCCGCCC
The DNA here is from genome assembly GCA_043722015.1 of Candidatus Kuenenia sp. Classification (GTDB taxonomy): domain Bacteria; phylum Planctomycetota; class Planctomycetia; order Planctomycetales; family Planctomycetaceae; genus SXXK01. The sequence goes on from JAYSPO010001198.1 coordinate 2,224, forward strand.
CCGCCACACAGAGACGACTTCACTTGGCAGAAGCTGCATCTGTGTTCCTCCTTGATCGCCCCTGCTCAAACGCAGGGCCGTGAATTCCTGGTCGCTTGCTCAACGGCTGAATGCCATTGAGCAAACTCCACCCTGAACGGGTCGCGCCAACCGGCTGGGGCCGGTGCGGCTTGCGGGCTGGACGCCCGCCGTGCTCACGTGGCGTGAGCACCGGATTGATGCTGCTGGGGCAGCATGCAATCCGAAAGGCTCCGCTGGACGCTCCGCCCCAACACTGCGCTGTCGCTTCGTGCGGGGCGCCCCAGTGGCCGCCTTGCGGCGGCCAGCATTCAAGTCAGCCATGTTAAACTCTGCATCCATCGCAAATTGCAGTCACGGGAACACGCAATCGCTCCCGCTGGTCGCTTCGTTATGGATTGCGGCCCACTTGGCCAAAAAAAGATGCCAGTGGCCTAAAAAACGACGGCTGGAGGCGCTGTCAGCAGAAATCATGCGACAAGTTCGCGTTACCTGGGTAACATTTCGCCGTGGATTCGTCCGGCACGGCGGCTGAATGTGAAACTGAGGGGCACGCGACATGGTCAATTCCTCGTCGGAAAACTCGCCTGAACTTGAGCCTATGACGTATGACGTCATGCGCGGCGGTCGTCGTTTTCCGTCACTGGCTGCGGTCCCGATACCACCAAGTTCAAACCGCATCCGCCAACTTCTGATACAGCCGTCCGATGAGAAGTTGCCGGAGCTGCTTTCGAAAGCCATTTGGCAGCGTCTTTCGTGGCCTGCTGTTCAGTCCACAGAAAATCCTGATCGTGAAACTCTTGTGGCCGCCTACATCAAGAGTCTGCAGCAGCTGGATGTGTTACGAGACGATGTGCGGCATGTGTTTCGGGAAGCGTGTCGGGCGAATCTGGAATTTCAGCAGGAGACTATGCCCGACACGAACACGAAGTCATTAGCACGATTCGCACCAGCATCGGTAACAGTACCGTTGTGATGCCGCCGCAGATTCTGAGACTCGTTGAGGCGATTCCGGAATGGCTGTATCCGTTCGTCGAAGTGATCGATGGTCAAATCGTGCGTGAACGCATAGTGGCAAAGACTGTCTCGGTTGAGGAATGGGCGAAGATTGAGATCCACGACGAACCGGTTTACGGGATCGATCCTGCCATTGTGATTGGTCCGTTTGTGCTGAGCGGCTGGGGCTCAGTCGAAGTCCGCCAGGAACAGGAGCGACTTCTGGCTGTCCAGCAAACCGCGACGCAGCAATTCCATGAGCGACTGGCTCCTGTGTTCGTATCCAAGTCTATCCTCAGTTCACCATACCTCCGGAGCTTGATGAATCGACGGCAAAAGCATTGATTCTGGATCGAGAGCAGTACAACGCATCCGACACTTCCAAAAAAGCATGACCAATAGGTTCTGGGGACGCAGTTGTGGAGGCAGTGGGGAGCGAGCTTGTGGCAATGAGACAAATTCGAGCCGAAACTCAGGGCATTGGCTTTGAAATATAAGTGACGTGAAAATGGCCGGTATCTGCCAGACCCTCCCGATCTGCTTCGATCTTGCTGACGACGCGACAAACCGGATTCTCTTAAAGTAGACTCCCGTTCGCTGCTCCGGAAACCTGTAGGACTCAATTTGCTATGCGGACCAAGGAATCCATAAATGAACTTCCTCCAATACGAATTTGATCTTGGCACAGGTGACGTTGTCGAAGTGACTCTCGACAAACAGGCAAATGTGCGTCTGCTCGATCCAACAAACTTTTCGGCGTACAAGGACGGCAGACAGCATCGTTATTACGGTGGCCTTGCCAAGCAGTCACCGATTCGCGTCGCAGCACCACACGCGGGTCATTGGCATCTTGTCGTTGATTTGGGGGGGTATGCAGGGACCGTTCGAGCCTCTGCGACCGTGCTTCGGGGTGCAACATCATGAGCCGATCTCCAAAAACCATTCTCCAGCCTGCAATTCACCGTGTCCATTTGGACAAGATCACGATTTATGACATAACGGATTCTGAACTTGAGTCTCTCGAACGGGGTTCGCCTGAATCTATCCTTTTGAATCTCGCCATTGCTGTCCTGTCGATTGCTTCGTCATTTTCCATCACTCTTGCCACCACAGAAATACCATCGATAAAAATATTCTGCGTTTTCGTGATTGTGACGGTCATTGCATACCTTGCATCGTTCACATTTGGGCTGCTCTGGTGGCAAAAACGTGGCTCTATGAAATCGGTCGCTTCGATAATCCGCTCCAGATCTGCTCCGACGGGCATTCAGGAGTCTGGCAATGGTGAAACACCAGACACTGCCTCCACATGACAAGTAACGCACCGACTTTTTTTGCAAGTGATTGTGGCGCACAGTCTGCGTCCGATCGGACGGGAAAGACGCGATGAGTGCAACAAAGAACTGTGGCGAAGCGGCGAGTGCAGAGTCACGGCTCCATGTCTTCATCCAAATCGCGGGCCGAAGGTGGTGCAGCTCATCAGCATCTGAGAAAGTCGGCAATGGACGGGTATGAACTGCAACGGTCCATTAACTCAAAAGTCACGGCCCAAACTCCCACATATGCATGGGACTGTACGGTCGGCATCGTGATCGCCCACAACGACGCGGTACACCAGTTCGGTACAGGCACGCTTTTCGCGGTTGCAGATCACTTTTTTGTGGTCACCGCAGGTCATGTCATCAAAGAGGCGTCGAAACACAAGAAGACACTAGCAATAACGTCGGCAGGTTCTCGTTTTATACCTGTCGTGAATGATTGGCAGGTTACTTCCGGCGGCCAGTACGGCAGCCCCGACGATCCGCTGGATGTCGCGATTTACCGACTGCAGCCTGAGGCCGTGAAGCGGCTGGATGGCAAGCGATTCCTGCGATTCGATGACATTGAGTTCGACGAACAGTCCCCTACTGCGGTCTATACGTTGTTCGGTTTTCCGAGCATTTGGGCTGCGCCAGCGAGTGATCCGCACACCAAGCTGAAGTTGCGTCCGCTTCAATACACGACATACCGTTTTGATCGCTCTGCTAAACAATTAGAAAACTATCAGGACGATCTCCACATTCTCCTTGATGCTGAAGTCCAACAAACAACCAACGACGATGGCGTTCATCAACCTTACGTGGATCACACCGGGAGGCTCGCAAAGTTTCCCGAGGATCTCGGCGGCATCAGTGGGTGCAGCGTGTGGCGGATCGGGGATCTGAAAAGTCCGATTGAGTCGTGGGGCTCAGAGACCTCGCGAATTGTTGGTGTTGAAACGGCCGTCTATCATTCACGCCGCGCGATCAAGGTGTCGCGTTGGGTTGCCGTCAGCACCTTGATATACGAATCGTATCCAGCGCTTCGCCCCGTCTTCGGCATGTGGCGAATGCGATGACGAGTAAACATCGTGACGAACAGGCGTGACAGCCCCATTAAGAATGTCGGAGAAATTAAATGGCGACCGAAACTGTTCTCATTTTAGCTTAATGTTCTTCATAGCCGATGGCCCCGTTGCATGTGGCGCCGTCGCAAAGCGCGGAGTAGGTAATGGGAGAGGCTCGCGTGGCAATTTGGAAGGTGCTGTTTCCTGACAAGTTTGCTCTGGATGGGTTCAGCACGCTCTTCGCGGAGGAACTCGACAGTTGGTTCACCGCTGATGTCGCATGCTGTGACGCTTGCTACAATTCATACTCGAAGGCATGGCCGGGACTCGCAGCGTCTTGGAAGTTTCAGGAAGGATGCATTCCGCTGACATGCTTCCACTCGGGTTCGTGTTTCGGAGAGATCTACACGGAAGCGGAGTTTCTCGATCTCTGTCGGCAGATGGGGTGTCCGAGCTGCGCAAAGCCGCTTGAGCACAACATTTGGGCCTTTAACCCCGACTTTGACGTTCCAGCGGAGTTTGAAGCGATGATGGGGGAACTCGCTTCACTGGCCGCCAAGACGCCTTTTTTAG
>JAYSPO010001199.1:0-10453 GCA_043722015.1 Candidatus Kuenenia sp.
ATCTCAAATCTCAAATCTCAAATCTCAAATCTCAAATCTCAAATCTCCGTTCAGCCTGCGATCGCTTCGGCCATAATCTCTGCAAAGTGCATAACGCGCATGGGGATTTTTCGGCGGCGAATGATGCCTTCCAGATGCATGAGACATGACATGTCGCCGGCAGTGAGGACTTCCGTGCCGGCGTTGACATGATCATTGATCCTGTCGTCGCCCATCATGCAGGACACGGCTTCTTCCGCGACGGCGAACGTGCCGCCGAATCCGCAGCATTCATCTTTGCGGGACAATTGTGAAAAGCGAATGCCGTCGAATTGATTGAGCAGGCTGTGGACGAAATTTTCGCGAGGCTTCATCACCTCTGATGATGGCCCGAGTCGCAATTCTCGCAGACCGTGGCAGCTTTGATGCAGTCCAACCTGATGTGCAAACCGGCCCTTGACGTCGCCGACCTTCAATACGCCCGTCAGGAATTCGCTCAGTTCCATCGTCCGGCGGCGCACCGTGGCTGCACGGTCATCGTGGTGGTCGCACAAATGTTCATAGTGATTGCGGACCATCGAAACGCAACTGCCTGACGGAGCGACGATGTAGTCGTACCCGTCAAACACGTCGATGAATTTGTTTGCGAGCGGCTTTGCCTGTTCCATGTAGCCGCTGTTCGCCATCGGTTGTCCACAGCAGGTCTGTTCTGTCGGGAACACAACTTCAACGCCGAAATGTTCCAGCACCGACACGGTCGACATTCCGACGTGTGGATAGAACTGATCGACGTAGCACGGTATGAACAGGGCGACTTTCATGAGTTCACAACATGGAGAGCGATGGCGGCTGGGTTCAGGACCAGAACGACGTAGCTGAATTCGCAAGAATTCAGAGCTTCAGGGGAAGAAGAACCATCCGAATTCTTGCGAATCTGGCTACAGAACTGTGGTCATCCTAACACTGCCGACAATCCTTGCGTACTGACTTCCTTCTGGTTATCGCGTAAAGGAAGCGATTGCTGAGATTCTTCACCAGATTCAGCCAGGATTCAACACTGCATTATCAGGTGGTGACGATTACGAGCACGAGCACCGCGACGCTGAGCACGAAGAAATGCCAGAACATCAAAGCCATCAAGATCGCCTGCATCAGCCCTGCGCATCAGGATGGTTTTCCGGAATCAGCCAGATCCAGCTCTTTCCCAGTCGGCCACCATAGTTTCCGGCAGTGATATTCACAACACCGGTGACTGTCGAGGCCGCCTTAATCGCGGCCTGAGTCGCAGCACTCACGGTCGCCAGATCGCGGCCATTGATAATAATCTCCATGACAGATTGAACTCCGTCCGGGATTAATGATTCGACGCCAGCGTGGCCTTTCAAAATGGGGCAAAACGCGTCGTTGGTACTGGCAAACAGAAACTTGTACCGACTGCCGGCCTTGGATCCGCTCGCAGCGATACCTCCCGGAAAAGGCGTGATCACACCGGGAACGTGCTGACATGCTTCCACGGCGCGTTCGGCGGCTTCGAGAGATGCGTCTTCGGACGTCGCCATGAACCAGAGATTGCCACCCATGATGCCGTCATGATAGCTGAACCTGCGGTCGATGCAGAAGTCACCGCCCATTGTCGGCAACACCCACATCCGCCGACCAAATCGGTCTTCAATCCGTTCAAATCCGTCGCCGAAAAACGCCACTTTACGACCGAGGCGGTAATAAGGTTCTGAGTCGCTGAGCGAAAAGCAGCGCGCGGTCGCACAGGTCAGCACGTTCTGGCTGACGCGCGTCAACAGTGTTTTTTCCAGTGCTTCAACGCGAGTTTTCCAGAATCGCGGCACATGGAGTTGGCAGATGGCACCAGGTCGTCCATCCGGCGTCGGGAATGATTCATCTCCGCCCGGTCCGACATACCGATCCAGGCCAGCTTCACAATCGCAGCGAATCGAAGAAGACGCGCAACCGGTGGCCGCGTTGATGGCGTGATCCAGCCACTTCCGATCTCGAGCGGTAATCAGAAACTCAACGTACAGGCTGCGGAACGCCTCGGCGTAGGTATCTTCTACGATTATTGACATCAGTTGCGACCGAGACCATTGTAGACGTGGTCTTCTGTAATGATTTTGTCCATGAAAATATCGTGATCGGCCATCGGGATTTCGTCGAACAGCTGACATTCGAACGCCAATGCAATCAGCGGCGTGTTACAGCGAGCATGCTGCAGGAGCTTGTCATAGTAGCCTTTGCCATGCCCCGTGCGGGCTCCGCGACGATCGAATCCGACGCCTGGCACCATGATCAGATCCAGGGATTCCACGTTGACCTGTTTTTCGGCAAGTCCACGCAGTTCGGCGCGGGGTTCGAGGATCTTGTACATCCCGATTTCGAGCTCGTCCATGGAGTCCAACCGGAACAACTCCAGTTCGCCATCCACATTGCACCACGGCACGACGATCGTCTTCCCGGATTGCAACGCCTGTTCCAGATCATGGCGTGTTCGCACTTCACTGCGGACATCGATGTAGAACATGACCGTTTCAGCGAGCGCGTACTCGGGGAGCGCCATAAACGCACCGACAATGCGTCGACTCAGTTCGTCCTTGTTCTCCTGAGCGTTTCGATTGGTGTGCGCCTGCTTGCGGATGGCGTCTTTGCGTTCGCGAATGGCAGTTTCCAGGGTCATGCAGATCGTCCGGTTGTGGCTGGGTTCGAAATATTGTGGCGGGAAAAATCAGCTTTTACCGTGCCAAAGCATTCCGATCAACCAGCAACCGTCAACCTTTGCCAAGTTTCCAAACGTGGTGTCTGTGAACTGTCTGCGTTAAGGATTGACCGCTTGTTCACCAAGGAACAGATAGTTCCGAATCGCACGAGCCAGCCAGGGGCGTCTGAAATAGTTCGGCCAGTAATGGCCGAATCCGATTTCTTCGGTCAAATCCAGATCCTTCATCTTGTTGCCGCTGGGGCCTAACTGTCTCCTGTCTCTCCTGGTCGTCCCCGTAAAACCCAGGGCACCGCTGGAGAACGGGTGTCGCAATGGATAGATCAACAATGCAGGATCGCATGAATTCTTCAGGTTCAGCACGCACTCGACCGGACACAGAGCCTGACCGTAGCGTTGACCCGGATTCAGCCATTTATGATCCATCGCCGAGGCCGCAAAAACCGCACGCAATCGATGCTGAGGAAACTGCCCCAGTGTCAGCAGATAGCCATGAACGGAGCCACCGCCCAACAGATGGAACGCCGATGCGATGACGCGAGTCCCATGGCTGTGGCCGATCAGGCAGATCGGGCATTCCGATGGAATCTGCTGCACCAGACTGGCCATGTAGAATCCATTCCGCTCCGCTCGACGCCCAAGCCGATTGACGTCAAGCTGAATGACCGGGGAGAAAACTGGTCGGTCACTTGGCCAGGAAAAACAGATCATCTGGATTGGTTGATCGGGACACGCATGATGCAGCCACTTCCATGTCTCCTGCGATTCCGCCAGCACATCCTCCCAGCCCACAAAACTTCCGTGCGACAAAATACAGACGGGAACACCGGGCTGAAATGACTGCGTTAACTCCTGCATATTCGCTGGCCGAAACCCTACGCATGGCTCAAACCGTGTGACGCTGGGACAAAATACTGGCGCTGATTCATCAAAGTCCTGCGGTGATGATTGCGTGCCGACAATCCAGTATCCCGCAGTCATCTCCAATGGTTGCGGTGATGCTACTTCGTCAACAGCTGTTTCGACAGGTGGCAGCAGGGCCAGCGGCGGGATCGGCGGCAGCACGATATCCTGGGCGTTCGCGGTCATGCCGAAACACAGCATCAGCATCGAGCACGCGAGAAGGCTCGCGATTAATAATCGATGGGCCGATTGAATCACGGAAGTGAGCCTGACTTCAACAGAAATCGTTTAAAGTGGTCTCTTCCCTGAATCGCGGCTGACGAATCGTCAGAATTGCGCAATCCCCTTGCGCCGCCGCAGAGTCCGTCAGATCAGTCGATCTGCATCCTTGTAATAAAAACGTATCTCTCACCGGAGTTTCGGATGTTGATGCGTCGGGCTCTGAGGCAATCCGTCGCCTTCGCAAAAGTCGTGCAGGTTGTTTGCCCAGCGGGAAAAAAAATCAGACTCTGCCGATTGTACCGAGGCGTTCCGCAAGGTAATCCCGCGATCGATTGATCTCCCTGGTGACGTCTTCGGCGGTTTCAAGGATCGGTATCCCGCGTGGAACCGGGTGCATGAAGATCTCCGTCCAGCCGCAATACTCAATATCGCGCAGCGCTTTCAGCAACGGGGCAAAATCAAGCGGACCGCGTCCCGGAAGTTGCAGCAGTTCTTCCTCCTTCGGCAATCTGGTCATGCAACCGTTTCCATGCTGCCATGCATAAAACATCGCAATGCTCTCGCCCAGATCGCGAATTAAGGTGCCCAGTTGCCCGGCATCCTGCGGCAGATGGTATGGTGCCAGGCCGACTTTCAGATGTTTTGACGGCGACAGGTCACGCAGATACCGCAGTGAATCAGCTGAATCAAACAGATTGTTCGCGTGGTTTTCAATCGCGACCGTGACGTTATTCTGTTCCGCCACGGCCAGATGAGGCTTCATCCGTTCCACAAACGCGCTGACGGCAGATTTCAATTCGGCACCCGCCAGACCCTTCGGCCCTTCGCCGCCCGTGACAATCAATTCACATCCAAACCGCCTGGCAAGCTGAAATTCTTCCACCAGTCCGAAAGGCCCCAGTGCGTACTGTGTGATACAACCAAGTTTGACGTTGTGCTTCTGCAACAATTCCGCGAATCGTGCTTCCCCCAGATCGGTCAATTGCTCACGCTGATTTCCATGCTTCTTTGGCCAGAGATCCAGATGCGTCGCACCGCACTTCGCGACCTCGGGAAGAATTTCACCCACGTACATGTAACCATACATGCAGGACGCCAGCATGTAGTTGAGTGCAAATTCCTTTTCGGACGCCGCTTTCGCTGCATGCGATGTCTCCGCCGGAGTGGAACTCATCGCCATCACTGCCCCGCATCCGGCAGCAGCGACATTCAGAGCTTCACGCCGAGTCACGCGGTGATTGTCGTTGATGGGACGCATTTTGATGAGGCTCCTGAATCCTGACGTTCCGGCGAGGTTTCGACGCACTGCTGCTCGCCGCAGACTGAAGGATTGTAATACAGAATCCGGTTGAAGACATCTTGCTTTCGCCACCAGGCTTTGAGTGGGTGCAGTCCCCGATTTCGGTACGTCCTGCTTGCCGAACACGACTTCGCAGCCACGCCGCGACGAGTGACGCCGCGGCGCGTGACGCGTGACGCGTGACGCATGACGCGTGACGCGTGGCGCGTGACGAGTGACGAGTGACGAGTGACGAGTGGCGAGTGACGCGCGACGAGTGACGAGTGACGATCGAATGGATTCCGTTCCCTGCTCAGCAAACGCTGACAGCGTTGTCTTGCTGAGAAGAATTCAGACGACCACTCACCTGCGTTTCCGGCCCAAAGGGCCATCCGTTCCAATAGCCTGACCCGGAGGGCCAGGTCCACGAGCAGAAAAAGTATTCTCATGCCCAACGGGCCGGCCATTCGGCGTGCGCAGGAGATGAACTGCCGACCCGTTGGGCCTGGACGATGGTTTGGTGGCGATTTCCCTGGCCCGCTGGGTCAGGCTATCTGAACTGCTGGCCCTTTGGGCCGAAACACAACAACGCCGTTCGGCCCGACTTGGCAAAACCTTCGCCACAGGACGCCGCGACTGTGATTTGATTGGGATGATTGGGTTGCGGGCGAAGCCCGCGCCAGGATTCTTCTCGTGAATCTCGTGCCATTGATAGAAAATCTCGCTCAACTTCGACACACTACCGCCTCGCGGAACAATGACTGGTTGTCGCAACGAGGCAGATGTATGAGTGTCAGTGCTACGGAGTTCTTGTCGTCTAAGGAGCCCATTACGGCGCATGGCGTGCTGGTGATGTATGGTCCGGAACGGTTTTTTCGGCCTGAGATTCTGCACCGTATTCCGGGCGTGACCGGCGAAGATGCCGAATCATCGATCACACGGTTCAATGGCGAGCAGGCAGAGATTCGGACCGTGATGACCGAACTTCGGACGGTCTCAATGTTCGGCGATCAACGGATCGTGCTGATCGACGATGCGGAAGATTTCGTGACTGCCAACCGACCGGTACTGGAAAAGTACGTCGCGAGTCCGGCGAAAGGATCGTTGCTGATTCTGGACGTCAAGAGCTTCCCGAAGAATACGAAGCTGTTCAAGCTGGTCGAACAGCATGGCGTGGCCGTTGAGTGTGCCGAACTGACTGGTGCCAATTTGCTGAAATGGCTGCAGCGCGTGGCGAAGGATCAGTATGGTAAGACGCTGGATCGTGAGAATGCGGCGTTGATTGTGCAATTGGCGGGCGATGGCCTTGGAATGCTGCTGCAGGAAATTGCAAAACTTGCATCACTCGTTGGCGATGTCGTTGAGATCACGCGCGAGGACGTCACGAAAGTTGTCGGCGGTTGGCGGACTGAAACCACATGGGTGATGCTTGATGCTGTCCGCGACGGGAACTCGGGCAAAGCTCTGGAGGCGTTGGATAAACTGATGATTTCCGGAGAAGCACCACAAAAAGTGCTGGGTGGCGTCACCTATACTTTTCGCAAGCTCGCGGAAGCCACGGAACGCGCCAGAGCTGGAACTCCGTTGCGGGATGCGATCGCGGGTTCCGGTATTTTTCCAAATGCCATCGCGGCGAGCGAGGCCTACCTGCGACGAATCGGTTTTGAACGTGCCAGTCGCATCCTGCAATTGTTGATTGAAGCCGACACAGAGATGAAAGGCGGCAGTCGCGTTGATCCGAAGTTACTGCTGGAGCGTCTGTTCGTCCGGCTGGCGGGTGAGCCTGTTGTCTTGAGCGTCACATGAGCGGTTCACTGTTCCGCCTGCGGGACGTTACTCTGTCGGCGAGCGGGGGGCGTCAGTCCCCTGATTGTGATTCACGTGATTCACGAAGCGTGGCGAAGCACAATCAGGGGGTTAACACCCCCCGCTCGCCGGGCATGCGTCTCAATTCGATCACGCTTGAAATCCCATCCGGGGCGACCGCAGTTGTGGGGTTCTCCGGAGCAGGCAAGACATCGCTGCTCAACGTGCTGGCAGGGTTCGAGACCGGTTTTGCCGGCGAATTGAAGTCCAGCATCCCGGCAGGTACGGCACATCGGCTTCCGCTGTTCTGGATCCCCCAAAGTGGCGGGCTTTGGCCGCATCTAACGGCGGAACAGCATTTGGAAGTCGTCGGCGACGAAGTCGTGAAAAAGCAGCAATCAGGCTCTGAATCAGGGCGAGTTTCAAAAAAGACAGACGAATTTCTACAATCGTTCGATCTGACGCATCGTCGGGGCGCGTTACCGGCTGAGTTATCTCAAGGTGAGCGTTCCCGACTGGGAATGGCGAGAGCTCTGGCGACGCGGGCCACCGTGCTGCTGCTCGACGAACCGCTCAGCCATGTGGATCCGGTTCGAAAGCCGACTTACTGGAATATCGTGCGACGTATCGTTGCCGAAGAAAATATCTCAATGGTCTTCACATCTCACGAACCCGAAACGGTGCTGCGGCACGCGGAGCATGTGATTTGTCTGCGTGACGGAGCCGTCGTATTCGAAGGCCCGGTCAGGACGCTCTATGACCATCCGCCGGATGCCCATGTGGGTGCGTTTCTTGGCCCCTTGAATTGGTTTCGGCCTGACGAAGTAGCGGTGTTGTTCGCAGGACATGCGGCAGGAATGGATGTTGCAATACGTCCGGAGCGGTTGCAGATGCAGATTGCCAACGATTCAGCGATCGAATTGGTCTCACAGCCGTTCATCGGCGCGTATGCAGAATCGGTTGTGCGGCATGTGGCCTCGGGAATGACGAAGTCCGTGCTGCATCAGGTCTCCGAAGTGGCCATCCCAATCGGCCATCGTGTGGCATTTCATGTGTCGGCGCAGTCGGGAGCGACATCATGATTCCTTTTTGGAGTGCGATGACTTGTCATCGCTTTCTTTTTCATGAATCTCAGCGGCGCGTTCCTTCTTCGTATTTCAATAGAATTTCGCGCCACTGCGTAGCGGCCGTTGTTTCGCTGCACCGCATAGGTCTGGCAAACTGCGGCGAAGGAAAAAGAAAGCGGCGACAAGTTTCCGCACTCCAGATATGCATGGCACTGCTGCTCTGCCTGTTTCTCACTGGTTGCGGAGAGCAGACCACCGACCCGGAACTCTCTTTCACGAAATTCGACTCATGGAAAGTCCCGGCATCGGGTTCGTTCCTGCCCGCACCGCGAGGACTATTCGCGGACGAGAACGATACCGTTTATGTCCTGGATGATGCTGGCCGGGTTCTCGTGTACAACAGTCAAGGGAAATTGACAAAACAATGGGAGATGCCGGAGTTCGCGGCGGGCAAGCCGGAAGGCGTCTGGAAGCTTCTCGACGGTCGTGTCGCGGTCGCAGACACGCACTATCACCGCGTCGTGCTGTTCAATGATGATGGTTCCGTGAGTCACAAGTTTGGTACGCAGGGGACCGGTCCGGGCCAGTTTGTGTTTCCAGTGACGATTGCTCAGGATCCGAAGGGATTCATCTATGTGGGCGAGTATGGAGATTGTCAGCGGATTCAAAAATTCACGGTGGACGGGGTCTACGTCACGGAATTTGGGAAGCATGGGTCGAACGACGGGGAGTTCCAGAGGCCCAGCGGAATCGCCTGGCAGGACGGGCTTGTTTACGTTGTCGATGCGTTTAACGACCGAATCCAGGTATTTGAAGATGGTGGAAAGTTTGTCCGCGTCATAAATTTGCCAGAGAAATCGGCACCGCTGGAGTATCCATACGATATTCGCATGGATCGTAAGAATCAGATTTATGTGATTGAAAACAAGGCGGCACGGCTGACGGTGATGCGTCTGGACGGCACAATAGTGGGTCGGTACGGTCGCCCCGGTCGAGGACTGGAACAGTTTTATCAGCCGTGGGATCTGACGGTACTGAGTGATGGACGCATTCTGGTGGCGGATACCGGCAATCATCGACTGGTGGAATTGACTCCATGAACGAACTGCATCGGATCTTCACGCGTTTTTTCCCGCGACCACATCGCCGTGTGCGATGGCAGGCTGGAGTTCCATTGCTGCTGTTCACAGCATTGTTTGCGCTTGTGTGCTTTTCAATTTTGCCGACGTTTGTGGTGACGGCAGGTAAGCCACACCTTTGGGAAAAAGTCACCATCGCAGTTTGGGACGTCGAATTAATCAATTTCAAGTGGCTGTCGCAATGGAACGTCCCGAAGCCGGAATTCGAAATCGTGCGAGAGCTTGAGTTTGCCTGGCCATGGGCGTTCCTGTTATTGCTGTTCACACCGTGGGTCTGGTGGATGCAGGCGGCTGGTCACGCAGGGCTTCCGGCGCGCCGGGGTGCCGTGGCGGGATTTTGTCGCTTGGTGATCTGCGGCCTGCTGATCCTGATTCTTGCAGAACCTCGCGCCGTGCGGACAAGCGATATTATTTCTGTCGTGTACAACGTGGATGTTTCAGATTCCGTCAATGAAGCGCGAAACCAGGCGTTGGAAATGGTGGCCGGGACTGCGGCTGAAAAACCGGCCACGGATCAGGCCGGGTTGGTGGTATTCGGGCGTACGGCGGCAGTGGAATATCCGCCGCGCGAAACTTTTCCTTTCGAAAAATACATCAATTCACGCGTCAGTCAGGACGCGACAAATCTGGAGCAGTCGCTCGCGTTGAGCGCAGCGATGCTGCCGGAAGAACATCTGGGGCGCATTGTCCTGGTGAGCGACGGCACTGAAACTGTCGGCCAACTGAAGGACATCATCGACGACCTGCAATCCCGCGACGTCCGGGTCAATGTCGTGCCCATTGAGTACGACTACACTCACGAGGTGTTGCTGGAACGGCTCGACCTGCCGCGATTTGTCCGTCTGGGCGAAACCTACGAAGCGTCGGTCGTGTTGAGTTCGCTGGCGAAGGGGAAAGGCACGCTGGTACTGTCCGAAGGCGAAAACACCATCGCACGCCAGGAAGTGGAATTCGAAGCAGGCAAGAGTCGGTTTTCGGTTCCGATCAAAGTCGATCAGCCCGGCTACTATGAATACTCAGCCCGAATCGAAGTCGCCACCGGCGACGACAGCCGCTCAGAAAATAACGAAGTACGCAACTATCTCTATCTGGAAGGACCTGGACGCATTCTTGTCGTCACGGACCCGCAAAGTAATCCGGCCGAATGGCGCGCGATGGTGCTGGCCTTGAAACAGGGCGAGCGTGAGGTCGAAGTCCTGAGTGCCCTGGAATTTCCATATGACCCATTGTCGCTGATGCCGTACGACGCGGTGATTTTTGCAGATGTGGCGGCTGATTCCATGTTGGGAACGCAGATTGATGCACTGCATGATGGGATTCGAAATCTAGGAAT
>JAYSPO010001200.1:0-3443 GCA_043722015.1 Candidatus Kuenenia sp.
TGCTGTCCGGGGGCACGAGCGTATCTTTGCCTCCGGTGGTCGTCGCGACCGGCATTGTCAGGCGTTCGGGGAAGAGCTCGGCCGATCGTTCGCGGTAGACTTCTTGTTTTTCCGTCTTCGTTCCGCCATACGCTTCTGTGATCGCGTCCGTGAAATTCTGGTACTCAACCAGATTCGCAGTGCCGTTGAGAGCCACAACACCATCAACGCCATCCGGATGCATTGCGGCAAAGGCCAGAGCCGAAGTCCCACCCATTGAACCGCCTGAGATCACCACATCGCGAATTCGAAAACGGCCATTGAGTTCATCCAGGATCTGCAACAGATCAGCCTCAGCGGCGGGCCCCATCCAGGACGTTTTGGCTCGATAGTCGGGCGAGACAAAAATTATCCGCCGCCGCCGCGCCGCCATGTCACGAGCTCCCTGACACTCAGGCCGCGCGTCGGTGACAAACTGCCATCGATCTGACCCGTGCCCATGCAGGGCGATCATCACGTCATGTGGAACATTGACGTCAAATTGTTCCGGCAACAGGACAATAAAACGCTGTTCCGTGCCGTCGAGTTTTGAAGTGAAGCTGACATCCTCCGGACTCTGAAACGTCTGAGCATCCACATCGACAGCGATCAACAACCATGCTATGCCGGTGAGTACGACTGAGACGATCTGCATCGTGACCTCTTTCATTAAGGGCCTGCGCGAGACGACATTCTTCAATCCGAATTGGATGCCTGCTGCAGCCACCTGGCAATGTCCCGCTGCAGCAGCAGCAGGTTCTGGAAGCGATCCCACGGTAATTCCATTCGGCCTTCGCCGGATTCGTCGCGTTCCGCTGCCGAGAGAATGACGTTCTGAAGTTGTTCATGAATACAGGCGAGCACGTCTGACATGCGGGCCTGCTGCAGCGTTGTGAGTTCCGCCGGCAGTGGCGGCCGTTCACTGTGAAACAATGGTGACAGCATGTTGTCGCTGTTGATATTGTCGGCCAGACTGAACTCGGCGTCGGGCGATCCGCCAGCTGGCATTGATCGTCCGTGCGGTCCAAGCAGCGGCAACAGGGCCTCAATCCTGACGCCTAACTGATGCGCTCGTTCTGCAATCTCGGCATCACTCCCGAACAACAACGTACAGCGTCCCAACTGCAGATGATCTCCTGGGCGCAGGATCCGCAATTGAACGGGATGCCCGTTGATGCGACTGCCGTTGGTGCTGTTCAGGTCTGTAAATATCACATTCCCATGATCGTCCTGAAGTTTGGCATGCAGACGACTGATCCGTTCGTCATTCAACTGCACACTGTTCACTTCTTCCCGCCCGATCGTGATCGGAGTGTGAAGGTTGCGAAAAATGCGGCCGCGTTCAAGGCCCTCAAGAACTGACAGTGTGACGCTGGCCATTGCAGGGTAAAGTCTTTGACAAAAAGCAGGTCAGACAAATCGCGGGATAACTCACAGTCCCAGAACATCCGCCATCGAATACAGGCCCGCACCCTGTGAAACGACGTACTTGGCTGCGGCCAAAGCCCCGTAAGCGTAACTGTCGCGGGTATGACCGCGAACCGTCAGGTCGATCGTTTCACCCATCATGCCAAACACAATTGTATGCTCGCCAACATTGTCACCAGTCCGCACGGCATGGTAACCGATCTCGTTCAACGGACGCTGTCCGACTCGCCCATCGCGTCCATGCACGTGATGCTCCTGCCCCATCTGCTCCGCCACAATCCGACCGAACTGCAGCGCCGTGCCACTCGGCGCGTCTTCCTTGAATCGATGATGACGTTCGATAATTTCGACATCGACGCCGTCCGCGTTGTGCCTGAGAACTCGCGCGGCTTCGGAGACCAGTTTCATGACCAGATTCACTGCGACACTCATGCTGGGTGACATCACAATCGATGTTGACTGTGCCGCCGACAGCACCGCATCCCGCAGTTCCACGGAAATCCCTGTCGTCGCGATGACCAATGGAATACGGCGACTTTCGCACAGTGGCAGCACCGACTTTAATCCGTCCGGTGTGGAGAAATCGATAATCACATCCACATGCTGATCAAGGACTGCAGTGATGGGAACCCCGGCGTGACCGGCACCAGCGACTTCGCCGGCATCGCGGCCGAGAACCGGACTGCCCGACCATTCGAGTGCTGCGGTGAGCGACAAATCGGGATCCTTCATGGTCAGCGCGACGATCCGCTGTCCCATTCTTCCCCCGGCACCATTCACGCCGACTTTGAGCGGCATACTGTAAACTCCTGATTGGTTGAAAAAGGTGTCTGGAACTCTCCGGCATCAAATTATTGCGGTGTCTTCTGATGCCTCCAAAGTTCCAGACACCTTTTTCAACGCCCGGGACAGTCGAACTACTTTCGTTGATCGATCGCCACGTAATTGCGTTCCGTCGCACCGGTATAAATCTGTCGTGGCCGATAGATGCGACTGACGTCTTCGTCACGTTGTTCACGCCAGTGAGCCAGCCAGCCGGGCAGGCGCCCGATGGCAAACATCACCGTGAACATGTCCGTTGGAATTCCCATCGCACGGTACAGAATACCGCTGTAGAAATCGACGTTTGGATACAGCTTGCGGCTTACAAAGTAATCATCTTCCAGCGCGACTTTTTCCAGATTGCGGGCGATATCCAGCAGCGGATCGGAGATTCCCAGTTCGTCGAGAACCTGGCCAGCCATTTTGCGAAGGATGGTGGCGCGTGGGTCGAAATTCTTGTAGACGCGGTGACCAAAACCCATCAGTCTGAAATCACTATCCTTGTCCTTGGCCTTCATTACGTATTTCTTGTAGTCGTCTCCGTCGTTGTGAATCATCTGCAGCATTTCCAGCACCGCCTGATTCGCTCCGCCATGCAGCGGACCCCACAATGCACAGATGCCTGCGGAGATGGACGCGAAGATGTTAGCACGGCTGCTGGCCACGATGCGCACCGTCGATGTGCTGCAATTCTGTTCGTGATCAGCGTGCAGGATCAGCAGCATGTTGAGCGCCTTCACCAGCACCGGATTGATTTTGTATTCCTCCGCCGGCACGGCAAACATCATGTTCAGAAAGTTGGCACAGTATGGCAGATCGTTGCGAGGATAAATTGTGGGCTGCCCAATCGACTTCTTGTAAGCATAGGCTGCAATCGTGCGGACCTTCGCAATCAGACGCACGATATTGACGTCGGACCGGTCATCTGCGGTGCCGGGATAGTAGGTCGACAGCGAAGCCACCATCGCTGACAGAATGGCCATCGGATGCGCATTCGGTGGAAATCCTTCGAAGAACTTTTTCATGTCTTCGTGGATCATGCTGTGATAGGTCAACTGCGCTCGGAAAGCCTTCAACTGCTCCGCCGTCGGTAACTGACCGTAAAGCAGCAACCAGGATGTTTCGACAAAATCCGATCGCTCGGCGAGTTGTTCGATCGGATATCCACGATACCG
>JAYSPO010001201.1:0-2946 GCA_043722015.1 Candidatus Kuenenia sp.
GCGATTCGTTTCTCGACTTCCAGCGGATGAAGCAGGACACGGCGAGGCTGGCAAGTGCCGGCATAATAATCGCCAGCCTGGTAAGATGTCCGGCAAGGCCACAGCACAGAGTGACAGTTGAGAGGATTCCCAGCCCTGTACCCAATCGCATGACGACTTGTTCCGTCCAGAACAAGCGACACCGACGCAGCGTCAGCACGCAGATCGCGTCACCATGGACGGCAGCGAGAATGAGAATCACGGCTGCCCACGAGAATAGCGGAAGCCGCTGTGACAAGTACCTGATCCCCGACTGCGACACAGTGCCGGAGGGATCGGAAGCCGCGTTGCTGAGTCCAAGGGCTTCGTCGGCCATCATCGACCAGAGTTCAGTGCGCGGCAGATTCGGATCTTCGATGGAACTCCTGAAGAAGAACCACAGGAAACCACAGATCCAGAAGGCGGCGATCAAGGCGAGTACGGGTGAGTTGTCGGCCTTCCGCGGCATTGTCGGGAGCTTGTTGTTTTGGCTTTGAATCAAGAGATGTTAACACTGGTGACTGTCCAGCGAGGCATCGCGCTTCGCCGCTCGCCTCAGACCCAGGGATTGTAAATTGTAGTTGCGCGTTCCGACATCGTGTCGAATCGCAGTCGCAGCCTCCTGCCGCGAAAGTTTAACGCATTGTGGCCAAATCCGGAGCCGGAAGAAAAGGAGACGGGCCGAGTTCCTGAAGCTTGAATCAAAGCTGCGATTCCTGTAGCTTGGACATTCATGTCCGAGATTATCGCCAGCAACGTCGCATTGTCGAGCGGCTGTCAAGGTACAATAATCTTCGCTTCGACCGTGTTTTGTGGCCATGCGACGGACATGAATGTCCATCCTACATTTGATCGTCCCGTCATCGCACACAAAACTTGACTCAACGACAACATGTGTTGAAAAGTAAGCGTTGCTACGCAGGTTCGACTCCACGGCATCAAAACGAAAACGGCTTCCGGGAAAAATTCCCGGAAGCCGCGAGGTTCTGAGTTAGAGCAAGGAGGTTACAGAACAGGAAGCTGTTCTTTCCCACCTCAAGTCGACGTGACTATCGAACCATGCCAAACAGGCCGGCCAGGCTGCTCTTCTTTGACTGATTGTTGTGCAGTCGTGAAGGGAAGAATGCCTGTGGATCAGCTGGTGGAGCTGGAGCAGGCACTGCTTCTGGAGCAACCGGTGTTGGCTGTGGCTGAACAGCGGCTGGAGCTGAAACCGGAGTTGCACCGCAACCTGAGTTTCCACAACCATTGTTTCCACATCCGGTGTCGCAGCAACCAGCGTCGCAGCAACCACCACAGCATCCGTCAACTACTTCGTATCCACATGTTCGCAAAGCCTGTGTTGCTTCACGGCGGACCCAGCGGTCGCAGTCAGCCAGTGAGCAAGTCAGGGCAGAAACCACGCATGGGCTGCAGCAGCATCGGTTCCGGCGAACCTGGTCACCGATTTCGTCAGCAGCTTCGCGGCGAACTCGTTCGTCTGTGTCGTTCAGACCGTAGACGAAAGCGTTCATGATTTCTGGATGGCAGCAGCAGTCGTATCGGCGACCCAGCGTGTCCAGGGCTGACTTGCGATCTTTTGCATAGCAAGCAGTCATAGAGCGGTAGATCAACTTTGCGATGTCGCAGCAATCGTCGTTGCAGCAGTCGCAGCTTTCGCCGCAGGCGTTGCTTCCGCAACCATTGCCACATCCGTTTCCACAACCGTCACCACAGGCCGCTGGAGCACAGCAGCTTGGATCTGCATTGCAGCCGTTGCCACAGCCATTACCACAACCTGTACCACAGGCTGGAGCACAGCAGCTTGGATCTGCATTGCAGCCGTTGCCGCAACCAGTTCCGTTTCCACAGCCAGCTGGAGCACAGCAGGCTGGGTCTGTATTGCAGCCGTTGCCGCAACCATTTCCGCAACCGTTGCCGTTGCCACAGCCGTTACCACAGCCAGCTGGAGCACAGCATGACTCTGGAGCACAGCAGCTGTCGCAGCACGGCGGCTTAATGTCTGAACACTTGCGCTGGTACGTGTACACGTTAGTGCAGCACGGACGAGCAATCGTAGGTTTACAACATGCTGGCTGACAATCTTCAGCACAGCCGCAGCTCTTGCACCCGCCAGAACCAAACAGCCCGGCGTGAGTCGAGGCCATCATTCCGGCCAGCGCGAATGCTGCACTGAACATCCTGATCCATTTCATCTTCGCATCTCTCCTTCTCAAGGAAATCGTTCCGTCAACCACCCTGATTGCCAGATGTCCGTCCATTTACCTTCGGTAAACCGTTACCGAATCCCTCGACCTGCGGCGGGAAATAATTCTCACCTCGTTAGCACGTCGCTGCTACTCAGAGTTCCGGACATTTGGACAGGCGTTACAGTCGCTGATTTCGCTCATGTATCGTTTGGTAGCCAGGATCTCCGTGATCCTGACATACCTCTGCAGTCCGAGGGCTGGATGAGCTATCGTCGAGTGAAAATACCTGTCTTGAGTTTCCGGAGGTGATTGCCAGCCAAATAGTTGCCGCGTTTTTTGTGTCTGGCGTATCGTTCGTAATGACTGGGAAACCTGCATCTGAAGAAATCGCCGGAAAACTCAGCCTGGATTCCCAGGTCGTGTCACTCTGGCAAATCCGCACAGAACTTTTCCAAAGTCGCCGGTTCTCTGGTTTTTGCGGATTCACGTCCAGCATCGTTCACAGGAAGGATCAGAATCCGCACTTCCCGGTTGCCAGATGGGGAAACGTACTGCCGCGAACTTTGGAGTGCGATGAAGCAGTTTTACCACGCAGGGCACGGAGAACACAGTTGATTTCTTGTTGCTCCGCGAAGATTTTCAGGCGGCGATTTGTCGAGGTTGTTCTCGTGCATCAACTTTGTTCTCACCAGGGTTCAGACTCGGTAAGGGTAAAATCGGAAAGTAGCCGTCACGCTCC
>JAYSPO010001202.1:0-8026 GCA_043722015.1 Candidatus Kuenenia sp.
GGTTAAGAATGCGATTTGTATTTTGCCTCTGGCGGTCCCTGAGCCTCCTTTTGGACTGCAACCGAATTTCTTCGCGCCACGCGAACATTCTGATCGTTAAGCACTCGTGCATAAGTTCTTTCGTTTAACGGTGAGCCGCAGGCGTAGGCGTAGGCGATTCCCGCTTGCCTACGCCTACGCCTGCGGCTCGCCGTTAAACGAATTATGCCAACATAATTCTGGATAGGTGCTTAGTAGTACAGATGGACACAGATTGGCTGTTGAGTTCTATCTGTGTAAATCTGTGTGTATCTGTGGTTGCTTGCGTAGGTTTCGTTCTGAGGTGTGAACGGTTACGGTGCCCAGCCTCATTTTGTCGATTGATGTGGTCAGTATTTCTAGTGGGGTAAGCTTCCAGCTTGCCATTTCCTGCAAATCAAGCGATTTCAGAGGTAATAAGTTGCCCAAAAAACAGGGGTCGGGGAAAGTTCCCTCTCGGACGCGGTTTGACTAAACTCCCCAAACTCAAGGAATCAGTCACTGAGGTTGGTCGGCAATTCGAAGGACCGAACTTCCCTGCAGACAGCAGAAACATACTCGAAAGAAAAGGTAACTTTGTCATGGCCAAGTCAACGAAAAAAGTACCAGCAACCAAAGCCGCCAGCGAAGATCAGGTGATGCTCGACAATGCGTTGGGGCAGATCGAGAAGATGTTCGGCAAGGGAGCGATCATGAAGCTCGATCCCAACGAAAACTCCGGCGGGTTCCCTGGTATTTCGGGAGGTGCTCTGTCGCTGGATCTGGCCTTAGGTGGTCGCGGGTTTCCTCGAGGTCGCATCATTGAACTCTTCGGCCCGGAATCCAGCGGCAAGACCACGCTCGCGCTGCATGCCATTGCATCGGCGCAGAGGGAAGGCGGCATCGCGGCGTTCGTGGACGCCGAACACGCACTGGACCCACAATGGGCGCGGAAGCTGGGCGTGAACCTCGACGAGCTGCTGGTGAGCCAGCCATCGTACGGTGAAGAAGCTCTGCAGATCACCGAAATGCTGATCAAGTCGAATTCGGTCGATATCATCGTGATCGACTCCGTTGCCGCACTGGTGCCGAAAGCGGAACTTGACGGCGAAATCGGCGACACGCACATCGGCCTACAGGCGCGCATGATGAGTCAGGCCATGCGAAAGCTGACGGGCGTGATTTCGAAAGCCAAAGCGACTGTGATCTTCATCAATCAGATTCGCGAAAAGATCGGCGTAATGTTTGGCAGTCCGGAAACAACTCCCGGCGGTCGCGCTCTGAAGTTTTACAGTTCGTGCCGCATAGATGTGCGTCGCATCAGTTCACTCAAGGAAGGCGAAACGCAGATCGGGATCCGGATGCGTGCCAAGATTGTGAAGAACAAAGTCGCACCGCCGTTTCGCATCGCGGAATTCGACATGTACAACACCTGCGGCATCAGCTACGAAGCCGACCTTGTGGATCTGGCTGTGGAAAACAAGATCATCGATCGCAGCGGAAGCTGGTTCAGCTATGGCAGCACCAAACTGGGCCAGGGCCGCGACCGAGCTCGTGTCTATCTCGAAGAAAACCCCGCAGTCGTCGCAGAAATCCGGGCCAAGATTCTGGATCTGAAGCACATCACATCCGGTGTCGTCGAAGCCCCGGAAGAAGCCGTCGCAGCACCCGAGGAATAGCTGCGTTTGCATTTCAAAACATGTTGCAGATGCGTCAAGTTTGGGTGCGCTGGCGGACAAACGAATGTAGGATGGACATTCATGTCCGTCGCATGGCCATGAAACACTGTCGAAGCTAACGTTATTGTGCCTCGACAGTCGTTCGCCAATGCGACGGTGCATGGCCAGGATCTCGGACATGAATGTCCAAGCTACAGGAATCACAACTTTGTGACCGAGCGTAAGGAGCTTGGCTTTACTCGAAATTCGCATCTCGACCATTGCTGGTCGCCAACGCGCTCCAAGCTGCCGTGTCGAACAATTCGAGGGATCAATCGCACGGATCCATTTCAAATTCCGGGAAGTTGGCAGAACAAACCAACGCCGTTCCCAGAGCCAAATTACTTGAGAAAGAAAGCTGTGACGAGTCACTTCTCTCCAAGGGATGCGTGTTTAAGGACATACTCGAATACCATTTTACCATTAGCATCGCGGGTACCGATACGCGCACCCTCAGAAAGTGGCCCAAACACTGTCAGGGACGGAGTTGTGGAAATGCTGCGGTGGTCCAGGGGACCACATTCGGAGATCGTGAGCGTGTAATGAAAATACGGTGTTACAGATTCCGACTCCATCCGAGCGACTTGCTCACTCTTTTCGGGATACCAACCCCCATTGGTGGATTGATGCCACTTGCGCGTCACATGTTCGAACTCCATGCCATCCCTCACATGCTGTCTGTTTTTCATCGATTCGCACAGGCCTCCAGCGTCGAGTCTAAAGACCATATGACGATCACCGTCTCTTTTCTTGTATGAACGTAGAATTGTCACGGTATTTTGATCCGTCACAATCGTCCGCTTCACCTTGTCATTCTCAGCGCTTTCATCCGGTCGAACAGTCTCTGCAAAATTCTGTTTTTCCAGTGGTGAAAGACTCAACAGGAACCATTGATAGTCAGGCATGAGTCGGATCACTCCGTCATCATGCTGACTGCCATCATCCGGAAACAAATACATTGAATCCGACGATGGGTGACCCTCTTGAGATTGATAGATGAGCGATGCAACCTGCCCGTCTGCGCGCAGAATCTGAATCGAACGCTTGATCACCCCAGCCGAGATTCCCGACTCACTTGTTTCATTCCGTTGTCCTCGAAAGTACACGTAATCCTTCGACCATTCCAATTCGCCGCTGACATCGACGCATTGATGGCCCGGATGGTCCGCTTTGCTTACGAATCGCATCTTCCCGCTGCTCCGCGAAGCAACGTGCTCTGCATATGCAGACTTCAGCATCGCCAATGTTGTTGCGTCGTCAATCGCACTTGCCGTTCCACAAGATTGCAGGAGCAACAGTGTCACTGCGATCGATTTCAATCCACACGTTATCCGTGGGTTGGTGGGCCGAAGCAGTTGACGAACTGATGTGCATTTCATTCTGGTTTCCCTTACTGTTTGGATCTAACAAGACTCGATTTGCGGTGGGTACGCCCCGGCGGAGCTTGCTTCCATCGAGCGAGGATCATCACCAGAAAGCGACACGCATTCCATCCTGGCCACCGTGCGGCTTGCCCGCATGGAGCCATGATCCAATTGATCAGCGCCATACGGAGGCAAGCTCCGCAGTGGCGAATATGCTTTCTGGATTTCTTGTCTGGTAATGATCATCGCTCGATGGGGACTAGCCCCATCGTGGCAACGCCTCAAATCAACGAAGTCCCACTCCGATGCGTTCCTATATTGCATCGGAGCGATAAAGAAACAGAGTCTGCACCGAATCAAGTGACCTTCGCCCAGAAAACGGCAAAGTCAGGGTTTTTCAATGCGATACAGTTGCGTATCGGTGCGCAGGAAAATCGAATCATCGACCATCGCCGGAGTTGCCAAAGTCCGGCCTTCCAGTTTGTTGACGGCGAGAGACTCGAATTTCTTGCCGGGGGCGATGACAGTGGTCGTGCCGTCTTCATCCAGCAGATAGATGCGGCCGTCGGCGAATGTTGGTGAGGCTGAAAAGTTGCCGTTGAGACGTTCCTGCCAATGCTGCTCGCCGGTGACGGCATCCAGGCAGGTGGCGATGCCTTTATCATCGACCAGATACAGTTCATCACCGACGATCAGCGGCGAGGGATTCAGCGGGGAGGCCTTCTTCATGTTCCATGCCAGATGCGATTCTGTGACGTCACCAGTTCCATCAATCCGCACGGCATAGAATTCCGGGCGATCATAACCCGAACTGATAAATACCAGGCCCTTGCCCACGACCGGTCGCAGTACGTTCGAGTATCCATCAAACCGGAACCACCAGTATTCATCGCCGGTCCGAGGATTGTAAGCCACGATGCTGTCAGCGCCGGTGCTGAGTAACTGCGTCGTTCCATTGACATCAACGAGCAATGGCGTCGTGTAAGCCATGGGCACGTTGGATTTGCCTGACAGTCGATCGGCGCCGATATGTTCGCGTTTTTTCTTCCAGCGAATCTCGCCGGTCGCTTTATCGAGCGCGACGACAAATTGAATGTCCGAACCGTCGCAGTTCAGAATCAACAGGTCTTCAAAGATCACTGGAGACCCGCCGGGACCGTGGCGATGATCGTGTTTCAGTTCCTGAGTCTTCCAGACGATGGTTCCGTCCGTTTTCAGACATGCAGTGCCGTGTGCGCCGTAGTGCACGTAGACACGATCGCCTTCGATCAGCGGCGTCGGTGACGCATGACTGTTCTTGGAATGCACGCTGCCAGGATTCTCCAGCGTGAACACTTCGATGTCGTGCAGCGTCTTGCCACTGGCTCGGTCAAGCGCGATGGCATGCAGCGACTTGCCGTCATCAATGGCGGTCGTCAGCCAGATCTGATCGCCCTGGATGGACGGCGATGACCAGCCGAGTCCGGCGATCGGCACTTTCCAGGTGATGTTTTCCGTTTCGCTCCACGTGAGCGGCAGATTCCTGGCGTCTGAATGTCCCTGACCGCCGGGCCCGCGAAACTGAGGCCAGTCGGCAGCGTCAGTGCACACGTTCAGATAACCCATAACCGACAACAGCAGCAAAAAGCGTTTCACGGTGAGAACTCCAGGCGGGCAAAGAAAGCAGCAGAATGGCTATCGTGGTGAATCGCCATCCGGATTGCAAGCGCGTGACGGAGTGCCCGTTTTGTGTTCAGCCAGACATGGCAGTGCAGGGGACTTGCTAAATCGAACCGACGGGAGTATTTTCCACAAGCCGCGCGGCGCTGATCTCGATACATGCGTTGACAGGAATGCGAGTCGGCGGAGCGACATCGCCTACGTAGCACAGTCGCTCCGCCGACTGTGATTCTGAGGGAAGACTTTGGAGCCCCTCAGAATACTGCGTGAACTGCGTTGCGTCGATAGCGGTCCAGATACCGCGACATCAGCGCGTGACGACACTTGCGGCGACGATGCCTTTCGGCGAATCTGCGGGACCAGACTCACTTATTCTCGTGTCAAAGCATTCCGGATCGCGACCATGCCGCATCGGCTCTACCAACTTGCACGTCCTCCAGCCATCCAATGTCTTTGCGCGCTCGTTGCATTGATGTTTCGAATGCAGAGTGCCGCGTGCCAGGAGAAACCGCCGCTCCCGGATTCCGACAGTGCGGCGGCACAGCGATTTCTGATCATTCACTCAGATGATGCGGGCATGAGTCATTCGGTCAACCGCGCGACAATTGATGCGATGGAAAACGGCTTTGTGTCGTCGTGCAGCATCATGGTGCCGTGTCCGTGGTTTCCGGAATTCGCGGAATGGGCCAGCCAGCATCCTGAAAAGGACTTTGGGATTCACCTGACGCTGAACTCAGAGTTTGGAAAATACCGCTGGGGGCCTGTGGCAGGTCGCGACAAGGTGCCCACACTGGTCGATAAGCATGGCTATCTCCATGGGTCGAAGGACGAAGTCATCGCGCAAGCTCGACCTGCGGAAGTGGAGATTGAACTTCGGGCTCAGATCGACCGGGCTCTTCAGGCGGGCATTAAGCTCAGTCACCTGGATACGCATATGGGCACAGTCATTTCCACCGGTGACATGCTGGAGATCTATGTGCGGCTGGGGCTGGATTACAATCTGCCGCTCATGATGATCAGAAACATCGATCCGGCGATCGCACAGGGCTATCCGGACCTGGTGAAGAAGAACGCTGAGTACATCCGGATTCTGGAGGCGAAGGGCCTGCCGCCAATTGACTATCTCTTCCAGTTCTATGAAGGCAAAGACCACGCAGCGCGGCAGGAACGGTATCTCAACACGTTTCGCAATCTGAAGCCCGGTGTGACTCAGATGATTATCCACTGCGGCTATGACGATGCCGAATTGCAGGGCATTACCGGCAGCCACTTTCTGCGTGATGACGACCGGAGAGTATTCTCCGACACCGCCGTGAAACAGGAGATTGAAGCCATGGGAATCGAGATCATCAGTTGGCAACAGCTTCGTGAGCGACAGGCAACCACGATCCCCGTGCCTGACGAGTGATGATTCATCGAGGAAACACTCTGCTTCATTGGGGCCACGTCTAGCCTCTTTCAGCAATGGATTGATGGGTGGCCGGGGTTGGAGGGCGCCAGCCCGAAACCCCGGGGCTTCCTTCGCTCCGCTCAGTCCAGCCCCGGCCACCCGATCCATCATGACACGATTGACAGAGTGTCGGTTACGCGGCGCGGGCTGCAGGTGGCTTCGAGGTTGCAGCGATCTGAGCTTCCATGGCAAGGATTTCCTGGGCCATGGCGATGTAATCAAGGGCACCCGGGCAGGTCGGCGCGAAGTCAATGATCGACTGCCCGAAACTTGGCGCTTCGGCCAGTTTAATGTTGCGGCGAATGCGAGTCTTGAAGATCTGAGCTGATCCCCATGGAGTATCACGGTCACTTGTGCTCAGAAACTGCCGCAGGTCTTCGGTGACGTCGGCCGCCAGACGCGTTCCTGATTCATAGAGGCACATCAGAATGCCGGTGACACGCAGTTCACGATTCAATCGACGCGTGACCAGTGCCGTTGTTTCGAAAAGTTTGGAAAGTCCCTGGAGCGCGAAGAAATGCGGCTGCAGCGGGATAAAAACTTCACTGGCTGCGGTCAGCGCATTGATCGTCAGGATGCCCAGCGAAGGCGGGCAATCCATCACGACGTAATCAAAACGATTTTGTTCCTTCCAGTGCTGCATCGAATTGCGGAGGAAGAACTCGCGACCGGACGCAGTGGCCAGTTCCACTTCGGTCGCCGCCAGATCGATGTTTGCCGGAATCAGCGACAGGTTCTCACCCACCAATTGCCGCGTTTCGTCCAGCGTCGCCTGCTGAGTAAAGACGTCATACACAGTCGGCATCTCTGGCCCGGCTTCGACACCCACATGAAACGACGCATGCCCTTGCGGATCAAGATCCATCAGACAGACGCGTCGTCCTTCGCGCGCCAGGGCGGCAGCAAGGTTGACACTCGATGTCGTCTTGCCGACGCCACCTTTTTGATTCATCACGGCAATCGTACGCATGGCCGAATTTCCTGTTTCCAATCACGGATCTGGCGGTGAGTCCCCGACATCGCTTTCGGGGTGGCGCAGCATAGCCCGCACGCATCCATCCCTGACAGACCGCATGCAAGCAGAATCTCGCCGACGCCCGCTGACACAGGCAATCATCGCTCCGCCAGCATTAACACAGGCAGACTCCGCCGGTACAGACGATCAATAGTGGCTGCTTCTGCCGAAAATGCATCGGGATATCACCACGATGCGACTGAGCTACGTAGGCGACGTCGCTCCGCCGACTCAGGAAACAACCCTCGCACTGCACATTTGCTCTCAAAAAAGGCCAGGAAACGGGGTTGAGTTTACTTTTGAGGGGCTCGTGATAACGTTTCCTCGCAAACACTCGGCTCAGACTCGCGCAGACTGCTGTTACTGCCGGTACAATGCCCACTTATCTGAATTTCCGAAATTCGATTTGGCCAAACCGAATCTTACCGTTTTAACACGGTTCTGGCAGATGTCCTGAGAACGTGTTCTTTTCAACAAATTTTTGCTCGCAGGGAAAATGTGATATGTCAACGGCCAGTTTGAATCTGGATGGAAAATCGTACGAGCTGCCGGTGATTCGTGGCACGGAACATGAAACTGCGGTTGATATCACAAAACTGCTTAGTCAGTCCGGCGCGATCACGATGGACCCCGGCTTCAACAGCACGGGTGCCTGCCAGAGTTCCATCACGTTCATTGACGGAGACAAAGGAATTCTGCGGTATCGTGGATATCCGATTGAACAGCTCGCCGAGCGATCGGATTTTGTTGAAACATCCTGGTTGCTGCTCTACGGTCAACTGCCGACGGCTGAGCAGTTGAAGGCGTTCCGGGCGCAGCTGAC